>NZ_JBALOW010000045.1:26519-33284 GCF_036965085.1 Bacillus sp. JJ1532 | reverse complement strand
CGTGGCGTTCTTAGTCTGTTGTTCCTACAATCGGGCCTTTACGGGCTGTTAGTCCCCCACTTAGAATCTTATGTTTCCTCAACTTCTTGAAGCAGGGGTCTTACAGCCCGTTAATCTGCGAAAAATTAGTTCGAAAGAAAAATTGACAAAAATGCATATCTCTGAAAAAATAGATATGATGATTGTGAACTTTGAGGTGATTGTCATGCTTTCCGATAAAGTGAAATTAACGGCAAAAGATATTTTGGAAAAAGAATTTAAAACGGCTATGCGCGGCTACAAACCAGAAGAAGTAGATAAATTTCTCGATTGGGTAATAAAGGATTATGAAACTTTCCATCAGGAAATTGAAGATTTACAACAAGAAAATATGAGATTAAAGAAGCAGCTTGAAGAGGCTTCCAGACGTCCAGTCGCCGCACAAACTGCTGGGACAACGAATTTTGATATACTAAAGCGGCTGTCCAACTTAGAAAAGCATGTTTTTGGAAGTAAATTGTACGATTGACAAAAATTTTCTCGATTTCAAATTGAAAACCATTGCTATTCATTTGAAAGTTGCATATAATAACTTTTGTTATCATTAATAACGTTCGGGTAATCGCTGCAATAAGCGTATAGCGAATTGTAGAGGAAAGTCCATGCTCGCACAGGCTGAGATGCGTGTAGTGTTCGTGCCTAGTGAAATCATAAGCTAGGGCAGTTAGGCAAATACGTGTATTTGCTTGGCTGACGGCAGGGAAAATGCCTAAGTCCTTGGATATGGCATGAATACCTTGAAAGTGCCACAGTGACGGAGCCTTTTCAGAAATGAAGAGGGTGGAACGAGGTAAACCCCACGAGCGAGAAACCCAAATTATGGTAGGGGCGCTTTCTCTTAGGAAATGAACGAGGAGAAGGACAGGGTATACCTGTAGATAGATGATTACCACCTTAGTACGAGACTTAGGGTCGTTTGCAGTACAAAGGAACAAAACATGGCTTACAGAACGTTATTAGTGACATGAATGCATGAAGCTACTGCTCTCCTTTATAGGGGGGCTTTTCCTATTGGACAAAGAATTTTGTCCTTTTTTCGACTTTTGAAGGAAAGCGTTTATAAGAGGCTTATGCCAATATTGTATATTGAGGAGATTAACTATATGATAATAATGAATACTAAAGAAGAAAAAATATCGTAAATAAGGACGAAAAATATGATATTATCTGAGATCAGGGTCAGTCAACAAATAAAACTCGCAGAGAGGATTCTTCAAAATACGAGTGAAGGAGTCATGATTACAGACGGGAAATCTAGAATTATTTCCGTAAATCCTGCTTTTGAAATTGTGACTGGATATACGAAAGAAGAAGTTGTTGGAAAAAATCCAAACATCCTTCAATCTGGAATTCATGACGAGCAGTTCTATAAACATATGTGGAACCAAATTTATGAAAACGGATACTGGAAAGGTGAAATTTGGAATAAACGCAAAAATGGAGATGTATTTCTTGAATGGATAACGATTAGCTCCATTAAAGATGAAGAGGGTTACATCACAAATTTTGTTGCTGTATTTTCTGATATTACGGATCGTAAACATGCTGAGGATCAGCTGAGATATTTAGCACATAACGACTCCCTGACAGGCGTGGCCAATCGCTATAGTTTAAATAAGCGGCTTGAAGACTTAATATATACAGCTGAAAAGTATAATCAGCTATTAGCTGTCCTTTTTCTAGATTTAGATCGGTTTAAACAAATAAATGATACTCTCGGTCATAATTATGGAGATATGCTTCTGAAGAAAGTATCTACAAGGTTAAAAGGGTTGCTAAAAAATAAGGATATGATTGCAAGGCTTGGCGGGGATGAGTTTGTCATCGTTTTACCCAACCTCAAACATCCAAAAGAAGCCGTCCATATGGCTGAAATGATAATAGAAGAGTTTACAAAATCTTTTCATCTTAATATGCAAGAAGTATACGTTTCTACAAGTATTGGGATAAGTTTATACCCTTTGGACGGGACGGATATCGAAACATTATTAAGAACCGCAGACAAGGCTATGTATGAGGCGAAAAGCGGCGGAAGAAATCAATTCGAGCTTTATCATAATAAGATGCATCACAATGAGTCAAGACAGATGAAAATGGAAAATGATTTGCGAAAGGCAATTGAACGTAATGAATTTTTTCTTGTTTATCATCCAATTATTGATGCGAAAACGAATAAAGTTGTTAGTTTGGAAGCATTGGTCAGATGGAAACAAGAAGAATTTGGTCTAGTACCACCTTCAGAATTCATTCCTCTTGCAGAAGAGTCTGGCTTAATCATTCCAATAAGTGAATGGATTATTCAAAAAGCATGCGAAGATTTAAAAGCCATCCATTTACAAGGTAATCCTAAATTGAGAATGAGTGTAAATATTTCGGCGATTCATTTCAACCAAGACAATTTTGTAAAATCAATAGGTGAAATTTTTCAAAGAACGAATGTCAACCCGAACTATATTGATTTTGAACTTACAGAAAGTATGATCATGCCAAAAGCGAGTGAAACTGTCGATAAGCTTGTAAAGTTAAAGCAGCTTGGTGTTAAATTATCAATAGATGATTTTGGGACAGGCTACTCATCATTAAGCTATTTAAACCGTTTTCCGCTCGATACACTGAAAATAGATCAAAGCTTTATAAGAAGAATATCTATATATGAGGAAGATTCCTCCATTGTGGAGGCCATTATTACGATGGCGCATCGGCTACACTTAAAAGTAGTGGCAGAAGGTGTTGAAAATAAAAAACAATATGATTTTCTTAAGAAAGAACAATGCGACTTTATTCAAGGTTTTTATATATCCAAACCAATTCCTTTACATAAGCTGTTGACATTTCTAACGAGCTGGGAAACGGAAATAATGAATTAGGGTGAAATTATGACAAAATATGATCTGATTGCAACATCTGCTATGGGCTTAGAGGCCCTCGTTGCGAAGGAAGTACGCGCTTTAGGGTATGATTGTGAAGTTGAAAACGGAAGAATCAGCTATAAAGGGGATTCTCTGGCGATTGCTAGATCGAATTTATGGCTTCGTACAGCAGATCGAATAAAAATAAAAATCGGGGAGTTCAAAGCTACTACCTTCGATGAACTTTTCGAGAAAACAAAATCACTTCCTTGGGAAAATTATTTATCTGAGGACGCTGAGTTTCCGGTAATAGGGAAATCTGTTAAATCTAAGCTCTTTAGTGTATCTGATTGTCAGGCAATCGTCAAAAAAGCAGTTGTTGAAAGATTGAGAACCCATTATAAAAAAACTGGCTGGTTCGAGGAAAATGGCCCGTTATATAAAATAGAAGTGGCATTACTTAAGGATACGGCCCTGCTCACGATCGACGCAAGCGGAAGCGGCTTACATAAGCGAGGATATCGGGCTGGCCAGGGAGAAGCCCCATTAAAGGAAACTCTTGCTGCCGCACTTGTCATGCTTACGAACTGGACTCCAGAAAAACCGTTTGTTGATCCTTTTTGCGGTTCCGGCACCATTCCAATTGAGGCAGCACTAATCGGACAAAATATTGCCCCCGGATTTAATCGTGAATTTATTTCTGAATCGTGGTCATGGGTGCCTGAACAAGTCTGGGATGAGGCAAGAACTGAGACAGAGGATTTAGCGAACTATGATCAGCAGCTTGATATAACTGGCTCTGATATTGATCATCGCATGGTGAAAATTGCTCAGGAGAATGCATTTGAAGCAGGCTTTGGTGATTTAATCAGCTTTAAACAAATGCAGGTAAAGGATTTTACAACAACAAAGGAATATGGAGTAATCGCCTGCAATCCTCCATATGGGGAACGATTAGGGGAAAAAGAAGCAGTTCAGAAAATGTATGAAGATATGGGAAAGGCATTATCGTCCCTTGATACATGGTCGATATATGTTCTTACTTCGAATGAAGACTTTGAGAAATTTTACGGAAAACAAGCAACAAAGAAGCGTAAATTGTTTAATGGCTTTATAAAAACAGACTACTATCAATACTGGGGGAAAAGACCTCCAAAATAAGAAAAGCGGAAGCGCTTTGTCCACCCCCGACAAGCACAAGCCAATCCTCCCGGAAAGGTGTACTTTCCTTTCTGGGAGGATTGGCTTGTGACCTCGAGGGGGTAGGCGCTGAAGCTAGACAGTTCTCAAACTCGAGAAAAATAATACTTTCGGAGCATAGAACCACCTGTCCTTGAATACAATAGATGTATCATTTAGAGGATCAGGAGGCCAAGCCAATGCACCATTCCAATATAGATTTTAATAAAATATCACAGGTGTTAATAAATACGATTGAAGCGGTGAAGGGGGAACAGGAATTATCGTCAGCGGCACTCGAACAGTTGCAAACTGCTCAAAATGAACTTCAGCAAGCGATGTCGTTATCATTTTCATCTGTACATAAAAAGATCGGCTATTAAGAGGGGACCTGGCTGAGATGTGTCAGGTTCTTTTCTTTTATGTTTTAGTTCTTAAAGCGGCTTTTGCACTTCTTACTTGACACTTTCTTTATTTACGATACAATGATTGATGGTCTTTTGTTTAACAATGAAACAAAGATGAGATAATGATACAGGTATGAGATGAAGCGTCTATTAACAGGCGCTTAAATTTTTTCTATGTCGGAGGGGTAATATGCAAAGTAGAATGCCTTTTGCATTGTCCAAAAGTGAATCTTTTTTTGATAAATTAAGTGAATGGATCGGGGATGTTTTTTACGATATCCTGCCTGAAGCAGGCTTTGAAATGCGTGATGAACAAATTTTCATGGCATTTCAGCTTGAAAAGGCATTTAAGGAAAAGAAGGTTATATTCGCTGAAGCGGGTGTAGGTACAGGAAAGACGATTGTTTATTTGCTCTATAGCCTAGCCTATGCAAGATATATAAATAAACCAGCCATCATAGCCTGTGCAGATGAAACATTAATTGAGCAACTTGTGAAAAAAGAGGGCGATATTGCCAAGCTTGAAAAGGCACTAAACTTAAATATTGATGTACGGCTAGCGAAGTCAAGGGACCAATATCTATGTTTAAATAAGCTTGACCAATTAGTTGCAAGTGAAAATATGGATACATATAACTCGGTTTACGATCAGCTCCCTGAATTTGTCCATTCTGGTTCTTCCATGCAAAGCTTTGAAAGATATGGAGATCGAAAGGAATATCCTGAATTAACAGATGAGAAATGGAACGATATTGCATGGGATCCTTTTCAAGATTGCTTTACATGTGAAAAACGCCATCGTTGTGGACAAACTTTGAATCGTGATTTCTACAGGAATGCGAAGGATATAATTATCTGTTCCCACGATTTTTATATGGAGCATATTTGGACAAAGGAATCTAGAAAGAGAGAAGGGCAGCTTCCGCTTTTGCCGGATAGTTCTTGTGTCGTTTTCGATGAAGGTCATTTACTGGAATATGCCTCTCAAAAGGCATTAACCTATAGATTTACAGAGCAAATTCTTGAATCGCTATTAACCCGATTAATGGCCAATGATGTAAGAGAAAAGACATTGCATATGATCGATGAAACCATTATTCAAAATGAGCGATTTTTCTTTTCTCTTGAAAAGGCATCTTCTCTAGCAGAAGGTTCGGATAAAAAAACAATTAAAAAGTCTGAGATTGTCATCAAGGAAGGAAAAAAACTTCTTCAATATATTAGTTCACTTGAAGATGAGCTTGTGTTTGAAAGCGAAATGTATGTTATTAACGAATATGATTTAAAAATTGTTGAGGAGTATTTAGAACAAATATCGTATTCGCTATCCTTATTTCTAAAGGATTTGAAGGGGATCACTTGGTTCGAGGAACATGCAGGGGAAAGAACGCTCGTAATCATGCCCCGCATGGTTGAAGATATTATGAGAGAAGAAGTCTTCTCTCAACAGAAGCCATTTATTTTCTCTTCTGCGACACTTTCGGAAAATAAGTCATTTGATTATATGGCGAAAAGCTTAGGAATCGACAGCTACTTATCTTTTACCGTTTCTTCGCCATTTAATTATGATGATAATATGGTTATTAATATGCCGGCATTTAAAGAGGATTCACTTGATGAGAAAATGCAATATGTCGAAGAACAACTAGAAAAGTCTGATGGAAGAGCGTTAGTCCTTTTTACAGCAAAAGAGGAGCTTGCCAGCTTCAAAAAGAGGATTGAAGGCAAGATGAAATTCCCTGTCTATTTTGAAGGAGATGCTGAAATTAGTACGCTCGTATCTAATTTTCAAAATGAAGAGCAATCAGTACTATGCTCAGTTCATTTATGGGAAGGTTTAGACGTTCCTGGGAGATCACTTGAAAATGTCTTTATATTCTCATTGCCATTTCCTCCTCAAGATCCTGTTTTTAAAGCAAAACGTGAGGGGGCCTCTGACCCGTTTAAAGAGGTTGATTTGCCGTATATGCTTTTACGGTTAAGGCAAGGAATTGGAAGATTAATCAGAACTCATGAAGACAAAGGAAGAGTGCATATTCTTATTAAGGAAAATGAAGATAATGAAGTCCTTAAGCAAATTAAAAATGTGCTCCCAACAACGGAAGGTTAAACTAATAAAATACATCCCCTCTGCTAGTGAAAAGCAGAAGGGGATGTTTTTTAAAAGAGTTAAGAAAGCATAACATTTCTCGAGTTTGAGAACTGTCTAGCTCCAGCGCCTACCCCCGACGTACAGGACGTACTAGTGTCGACAATGCGACAGGACGTCGCGTTTTTGTCGACCTCGAGGT
>NZ_JBALOW010000045.1:0-26375 GCF_036965085.1 Bacillus sp. JJ1532 | reverse complement strand
GGCGCTTCCGCTTTTCTATCTGCCTAATTGACTTTTGCCTTCAGGAGTCATTCGGTCTGGTGTCCATGCAGGCTCCCAGACGAGATCAACATCCACATATTTAATTTCTTCCATTTCTTCAATACAATATTTAACCCCGCTGACAATACTGTCATGAAGAGGGCAACCTGGGGTTGTTAATGTCATAGTAATAATGACAATTCCATCTTCAGGAATTTCAATTTGATAAATGAGTCCTAAATCTACAACATTAATATTAAGCTCAGGATCCAAAACCCTACGCAAGTTGTTCAATACTTTATCTTTTAATTCCATAATAAACCCCTCCTATTATTTTTTTACAACCTTTACAATAGCAATTGAAAACATCAAACAGGCGATAGTGAAAATGGTTTGAGTTGGGTAAAATAATGCCTTACTCCCAATAAAAAGGGAAATCGCAACACCTATTGCACCAAGCATGAGACAGATGAATACCGGGGTTGCCGCTCGGTCATTAATCATATCCTTTAATGAGGGAACATCCTTTTTCCCAATTTCCTTACTATATTTAGCAGTCCACCATAGAAACGGCACAATTTTGTATAAATAGCCAATAATACTAAAGGCAATCCATAAGAGTAAGTACAAAAATAATAATGGCCCCGCTGCTTTATGAAAAACTCCTAACAACCCCGTAATAAATGCGCTGAGGTGAATAATTCCCCCGCTTATGATCGCGATTAGGGCAAAAATAAAGGAATAATCAAGCTTTTTCTTCACTCTTTTCTTTAATATAGTTGAAATATGGTACATGAAAATGATAAATCCAAGGAATAGAAAAAAGAGTGCTGCAGTTAAAAGTTCTTTTGAATCTATAAAAAATGAAATAGCTGCTGCAACTAAACCAATTGTATAGATAGGGTAAACAAAATTAGCTAGTTTCATCGTATATCCATGTGATAAAGAAAACATTGGCACCATTTTATATGAAAAACCGAAAATAAGGAGAGTAAACCAACCAGTCATTCCAAGCAGTAAATGACTCTTAAAAATGGCTTGATAATATTGGCCTCCAAAGCCCGTTTTTATGCTAATTAACATCGTAATACCTAGGATAATAGTAATTAATAGACAAACTAAAGCTGTACCGACATACAAGGTTAATATATTAGGCTTCGCTTGTTTTCTCAATGTCATTAACATCTGAAAGAGGAACATGAGAATACCTAATAACGTGATGATTCCAGGAATTAACGCTTTTTGCGGTTCATAAAAAAGAAAATGTGCAAAAGAGAAGACCCCAATTACATATACCCCAAATTGAACAAAGCCGAATTTTTCATTCCAAATGGGGGTAAGGAAAGCAACGGGCACTAGCTGATACATAGCACCCATGGCAATCATCAGCGCCCATCCTAACAGTAGCAAATGAGCTGCGGACCATATTCCTGGTACACGAAATTGACCACTAGACATGTAATCTCCGTGAAACAGAAGTAAGATTTGTGAACCCATTAGGGCAATGATACTGACAAGGATAAAGGAAAATGGCAGTTTTATATTTGTTTCATTTCCTGAAGAAGATAACATCTTCATCACCTGCTCTATTTCGTAATTTCAATTAAAAAGCTTCCATCTTCATTCGGTGTAGTTTCATATTTTAAGCCTCTTTCTTCAAGCTGTTCATATAAGAACATCGGCCGGCGGTCATTAATAATAGACAAGCTTTCTCCGGGCTTTAAGCTCTCAAGAGCCTCTAACGTTCTCATCATCGGCTGAGGCGGCTCAAGTCCGCGATTATCTAATAACATGATGATCAGCTCCTAAATGTGATCTTCCAATGTTTTTTCTCAAGCTCTTCTGCTTCATACTCAAAACCCTTTCCTTTTAATATAGGGAATAGGGGGGCAGGCTTAAAGGGAGCATGAAGGATAAATACATCTCCTGTACTTAATTCATTTACAGCCTGCATAATTTTTTGGAAAGGCTCAAGTTTATTTTTAATATCTTCCCTTACATCTAATTCAATCGTTTTGTTATCCATTATTAAGTCACCTCTTAATCTTTGATCTTTAATCATAGTGTATCATCATAGAATCCTTCCATAAGTGACATGAATCATAGAATATGAAATTTATGATTATCATTCTCAATTGAGAAAATAAAAAAAGAAATCCGTATTCATTCTTCGGATTTCTTCTTCTTATCAGCACAATCAAAGCATAATGATTCATTATTCTCTGTATGAACACCATTAAAAAAACCATCTAAACAATATAGCATCTTTCCACAATCGGCACAATTACTTACGTATTCATTCACCTTTTGTTCACTCCATTCCTTCAGTAACATGAGCCTTGCTTCTAAAATAAAGGAGCATCCACATCGTATTTGCAAATAAAATACATGCAGCAATAACAAAACCCGTTGCGAAGGATACGGCTAGAACGCCTGTTAAGGAGGAGCCCACGACAACTCCAAGCGAGAAAAAGGCATAAAATAAACCGAATGCTTTTCCTCTAGTTTCAAGATCAGTATGTTTTACAAGCATAGCTGAGATAGATGGAAAAAGGAATGCGAAACCAGTACCATAAATAACCATACAGATAAATAAGAGTGACAATGATGTTGACATGCTAAGGAAAATGAGTGCTATCCCAATGATACTCATACCAACCATCATCGTAATATGGTGTTGATAGCGATCAAAGAGCCGATTGGTCGGTAAAGCAAAAATTAATATCGCGGTGATCCCAAATGTACTAAGGAGAATTCCGCTATATTGAGTGCCGAATTGAAGTGATTCCACCTGCAAAGGTAGCATGTAGGCTAATACCCCTTGGGCAAACATTAAGGAAAAAGCACCGCTAAAACTAATCGAAAGCATAGGGCTTTTTAATAAAGTTATGAGTGTTTTAACAGGAGGTTCAATTTTCCTTGATATTGTTGTTGATTTATTAGGGATAACAAAGGATGACAATGCAAAAATGATAAGCATAACAATGGCAATAATAATGAATACCCAATTCACTCCGTATTTCGAAGCGATGATCCCGCCAAAGGCAGGTCCAATTATGGCTGAAATGCCGACTGCCACTCCGGAAACGGCCATTGACTTACCTTGTTTTCCTTCTTTTCCCCTATTTGCAACGACTGTAAAGGCTGCAGGCACGAGAAAGCCGCTAAATAGACCATGGAGGAATCTTACTGTGATTAATTGCCATGGAGTAGAGACCATTATGTAAAGGAGAAGAATCAAACCTGTAAGAAAAAAGCCAGCCAGTAATACTTTCTTCGGACCATGTTTATCAATCCAATACCCCGCGAGAATATTTCCGAACATATTCGAAAAAGAATACATACCAACAGCTAATCCAATTAACGCAGGGGTTGCTCCAAGTTCCTTTGCAAAAGGACTCATAATGGGGAGTTGTGCAAACATGTCAATAAAAGAAATTAAAACGATAATAAAAATAAATTGTTTCATAGTATCTCTTCCTATAATTCATAGTCTGTCTCCTATATTATAACTGTTTTTCATGCAGAAAACGATTTTGGTGAATCATTCCTTTTAGGTCTCCTGAGAAAAGTCTTTATTCGCAGTGACCATGCTCACTTTTTATCAAGAGATTATTTTATACAATACGTTTGTAAGTATAGTTAAGGAGGAGAAAAAATGATCGAGTTTGCCCAAACCGTTATAGCACCAGATTTTCCGCCGCGAGAGAAGCATCCTACCATTTTTAAAGCATTTGATTCTTTACAATCTGGAGAGTTTATGCTGCTTGTCAATGATCATGATCCAAAACCGCTGCAATATCAATTTATGATAGAAAGAGAAAATGATTTCACTTGGGAGTATCTAGAAGAAGGACCGGATCTTTGGAAAGTGGCAATTGGAAGAAAGTAAGAAACTATAAATAAACATCGATTAAAGAGATAACAGTGGGACTGTTGTCTTTTTTTTACATATAAAAGAGGAAATACAATCTTCACTTTCGGAGGAATGTGTTAAAATAGAAAGAGTATTTAAACAATAGGGGGAATTTCCATGAATGAGGAATTACAGCAAGCAGAAAAGGATTTCTTAGAATATGTAAAGAAAATAGAAGCTTATAATGAGGCACTGTCATTAATTTATTGGGATCTACGTACCGGGGCACCGAAACAAGCGGTTGAGAAGCGCTCTGAAGTGATTGGAATGCTATCTTCAGACGTTTTTAATATGTCTACTTCGGAAGAAATGGCAGCATACATAGAAAAATTATCAGGAGATCATGCTTTATCGGACATAACGAAGAAGACTTTAGCTGAATGTAAAAAGGAATATGACCGCAATAAAAAAATTCCTCCAGCTGAATATAAGGAATATGTTATTCTTCAAGCGAAGGCAGAAAGTATTTGGGAAGAGGCAAAGGCAAAATCTGATTTTGCGATGTTTGAGCCACATTTAGAGAAACTTGTTGCTACGACAAAGCGCTTTATCAATTACTGGGGCTATGAAGGTAATAAATATAATACCTTGCTTGATATGTATGAACCCGGAATTACAGTTGAAGCATTAGATCAAGTTTTTGGAGAATTGAGGGAAAAAATCGTTCCACTTGTACAAAAAATTAATGAGTCTGCAAATAAACCACATACTGAATTTTTATTGGAGCACTTCCCAAAGGAAAACCAACGTCAATTTAGCTTGGAAATTTTAGAGCAAATGGGCTATAACTTTAATGCGGGCAGACTCGATGAGACCGTTCATCCCTTTGCAATAGGATTGAATCCAGGTGATGTTCGTGTAACGACAAGATACGATGAGAACGATTTCCAGACAGCTGTGTTTGGTACAATTCATGAGGGCGGGCATGCGTTATATGAACAAAATATTTCACAAGATTTAATCGGTACTCCACTATGCGATGGCACCTCAATGGGAATTCATGAATCCCAGTCACTTTTCTATGAAAACTTTGTCGGGCGCAATCCATCCTTTTGGAAAAAGAATTTCAATTTATTAAAGGAATATTCTACAGGGCAATTTGATGAGGTTACGGTGGATGATTTTTGCTTGGCTATCAATGAATCTAAGCCATCGCTTATTCGTATTGAAGCAGATGAATTAACTTATCCTTTGCATGTTATTATCCGCTATGAAATTGAAAAAGGGTTATTTAATGATGAAATTGAGGTTAGAGATCTGCCGAAAGTCTGGAATGATAAGTATGAAGAATACTTAGGTATAAGACCTGATTATGATGGTAATGGAGTTCTTCAGGATGTACATTGGTCAGGTGGGATGTTTGGATATTTTCCATCTTACGCTCTAGGGTATATGTACGCGGCCCAGCTAAAGAATGCGATGCTGAAAGACTTGCCAAATTTTGACCAGCTATTAGAAGAAGGAAACTTGCTTCCGATTAAGGAATGGTTCACAGAGAAAGTCCACAAGTTTGGAAAGCTCAAAAAACCGCTTGAAATTCTTAAAGATGCCACAGGTGAAGGGTTAAATGCAGAACACTTAATAAAATACTTGGATGAAAAGTACAGCAAAGTTTATAAATTAAACTAGGTTGACATGGGGGATGACTATAGTCATTCCCTTCCTTTAAGGAGAGAAATAAATGAAGAGGCTTCTACCTTATTTTATGATTGCAGCGGGAGCCAGTCTCTGGGGAATTATTGCAATCTTCGTTAAAGGGTTAGCGGATTATGGGTTTGCACCAATGGAAATTGTGGCAATTAGAGTCATATATGCGGCTATATTCTTACTATTAATTGGTTTATTTAAGTATCGAAACAATATGAAATTAAAGGAAATGAAGGATGTAAGACTGTTTATAGGCACAGGCATATTAAGTGTAGTATTCTTTAATTTTTGTTATTTTACGACTATAGGTCAGATGAATATTTCAATAGCAGTTATTCTATTATATACCTCTCCTGCCTTCGTCACGATTTTATCCTTTATATTTTTGAAGGAAAGCTTAAATCTGAATAAAATACTGGCTGTCCTAGGTACCATTATAGGATGTATTTTAATAGCAGGGGTTTCGGCGGGTGCAAGTAAGATAACCTTTATTGGCATATTAACTGGCTTAGGATCCGGGCTTGGATATGCGTTGTATACGATATTTGGAAAGTTTGCTCTGCGAAAATATCAACCTTTTACTGTTACGTTATATACCTTTATTTTGGCTTCCGTATTCTTATTGCCGATTACACAGCTTTGGAAAAAGCTTGATTTATTAATGGATTCACATGTGCTTTTGTATGGGATTGGCTTAGGGTTTATTCCAACTGTATTAGCGTATTTTATATACACATGGGGTCTTGAGAAGACAGAGGGGAGCAAGGCTGCGGTCATTGCAACGGTTGAACCGGTCGTTGCTACGTTGTTAGGTGTTATGCTTTATGGGGAGATACTAGGTTTTATTCAAATTACAGGTGCCATATTAATTCTTTGCTCTGTCATTATCGTCAATGTAACCTTCCGCAAAAAGGGAGCAAAACCGTTAGAAGAGAAGATTTCATAAGAAAAAGCACTCCGAATTTCGGAGTGCTTATGTTTTTCGATTACCATAATTTAAATCCTTTAGCTCCCGGAGGCGCATTTTGGATTAAATCGATGAGTGGTAATGTATAAGCGAAAAGAATCAATGCAGCTGTAATACCAACCCATAATTTCCAGTTGTCGAAAACCATTGGAGTCTTTTCTGCCTCATCTGCTACTTCGCCAACAGGGAATTCCTGATCTCCTTTAGGAGCGAAGAAGGCAAGATTAACAAAAATGTAAAGCATAAGGATAATACCAATGAATAGGATAGATCCGCCAACTGCTTGTGCAATCTGATATGGAATCCATTCTAATGCTTGTGGAGCGCCACCGTATTCAGAGTAGGCTGAGCGGCGAGGTGCACCAAGTAGTCCAGCGGCATGCATAGCTCCAGACATAAATGTCATCCCAATTGTCCAAATTATCCCTTGAATCATTGCTAATTTATTTAATTTCTTCGTAAATACTCTGCCAGTTAAGTGTGGAATTAACCAGAAAGAAATGCCGAAGAATGTAAGCATAACTGCAGTAGCTGCTGTTAAATGGAAGTGACCTGTAACCCAAATCGTATTGTGAACAACTTGGTTCATTTGGTGAGAAGCGTTAACAATACCGCCAGCTCCGCCAGGGATAAAGGATAGCATTCCGATAAATGGAATTGTAAAGCGTGCATCTCCCCATGGAAGCTTCTTAAACCAGCCAAATAGTCCTTTTGCACCTTTTGAACGTCCGAAGCTTTCGAAAGTAGCAAATAGTGAGAAAGCCGTCATCATAGATGGAATAACAACAAGGAATGTTAATACAACCTGTAAGAATTTCCAAGCTGGATCAATTCCGGGCTCCAATAACTGATGGTGGAAACCAACTGGGATTGAGAAAAGCAATAATAGAACAAATGACATCCGAGCTAAAGAGTCTGAGAAAATCTTTCCGCCGATTATTTTTGGGATAATGACATACCATGCCATATAAGCTGGCAATAACCAGAAGTAAACTAGCGGGTGTCCAAAATACCAGAATAATGTACGGCTGACACCGATGTTAATAGTGTCTACTAGACCAAGTGACCATGGTAATAATTGGAATAAAACCATTACCGCTACACCAATTGTCGCTACATCCCACATAATAAATGTAATCACTGACATGAAAGTGAGAAGAGGGCTTGGCGTCCCAGGATTTGCTTTTTTCCATTCGCCATATTTCATGTAAACTATTGCACTATCAAACCAAGTTCCGACAATGACTAATGTTAAGCCTAGGTAGAATAGAAAATGGGCTTGAAGTGGTGCGTAAAAAGTAAATAATACTGTAGCTTCATTTAATAGAATCATTGTAGCAGCCATTACAGTACCGATAGTCTTTAGCCAAAATCCGATCCAGCCAATGGTCCGCTGGCGTCCAGTAAAGGTTCCTGAAGTTTTGCTTACTGAAGAAATCATAAATCCAATGATAAAGAATATAGTTAGAACAAGTCCTAATACAACACCGTGAACCGTAAGAATTTGATAATAACCAATTCCAGCAGGCAAAACAAATTTTCCTGAACGAACTAATACTTGTAATAAACCTGCAAGTCCGCCAATTGCTAGGGCGATGAATGCCACATAGAAGTGGGCCATTGCTAATTTACCATCACGGCGGTCAACTTTTGTATTTGCTTGTTGCTTCAGCGTAATGTTTGCTTTTGTCATTTTGCCGTCACGGCGGTCAGCTTTTGCAGTTGCTTCTTGTGTAAGCATTATTCAACCACCTCAATTTTCGAAGTCATCATATGGTGACCAACTCCGCAATATTCATTACATAAAACTAAAAATTCACCAGCTTTATTAAAATTATAAACATTTTCACTTATGTAGCCTGGCTCTAGCATCATATTAACGTTTGTGCCGGCTACTTCAAAGCCGTGGATAACATCTTTTGTTGTGGCAATGACTTTAACTTTTGCACCTTTAGGAATTTGAACCTCACCAGGCTCATAATTGAAGGCAGATGCTACAAATACTAGTTCGTAATCCCATTCCTTCCCTTCAACCTTTTTAAGACCAGGTTCATTAAATGGCGCTGTTGTATCAACTTTCTCTGGATCTATGACTGCTAAACAGCTTGGAGGCTGATTTCCTAAATAGAACGCGCTAACCCCTATAACAGTTAAAAATACTAGCAGCGAACCGATTCCAAAAATAAGCCAAATTTTTTCAAACTTATGCATATGCATGGCTTTTTTCCCCTTTCAACTATTAAGAACGATCTAAGAATAATGAATAAATGCTAACCCAAGTAACGATTAAGATTACTCCTAAAATCATTACGGATGCCAACGTCCCCTTTAATGAGGAACTATCTTCAATTTCAGTTTCTGGTTGTCTACTTAGTTCTGGTTTCGCCATTTTCTTCACTCCTTTCGGAAATTTGGAAAAAGTAAATGATTACAATTTCATAATACTCTACTATTAAAGAGAATCTAGATGGTTTTTCTGAGTTCACAAATTGTTCATTCGTTACTTTATCACTATGGTAATAGTGAAAAATTGATAAAACAGTGATGTATATCACATAAAAAGGAAGAGAATTGTGAAGAAATTGTGAAGATCAGTTATTCCTGTTTATAATAGGAAGTGAATAGATTTATTGTGTAAGCCTGAAGATCTTTGCCTCACACATTATAATAATGTGGACATTGATTTTCAGGAGTTTTTTTCGTACTTTAATTAAGCGGAATCTTTTATTTACAAGGGGGACCTGAATAATGGAGTCATTAAAGAACAAAATTAAAGAGGATGGCATTGTGCTTTCAGATACTGTGCTAAAGGTAGACGCTTTTCTGAATCACCAGATTGATCCTCTGTTGATGTATGAAATAGGAAATGAATTTGCTAGCCGTTTCCGTAACGAAGGCATTACAAAAATATTAACACTTGAATCTTCTGGAATCGCGCCATCAGTCATGACAGGTTTACAGTTAAACGTACCTGTTATCTTTGCTAGAAAACGTAAATCATTGACCTTAATAAATGAATTATATACTGCCACTGTTTATTCATTTACTAAGCAGGAATCGAATGAAATCTCTATTTCATCAAAATATTTACATACGGATGATCGCGTACTGATTATTGATGATTTCCTGGCAAACGGTCAGGCAGCAATGGGACTTATTGATATGGTTAAGCAAGCAAATGCTAAAATTGCTGGAATTGGAATTGTCATTGAAAAAGGTTTCCAGGATGGGGGCAAAATCCTTCGAAAAGATGAATATCGTGTAGAATCACTAGCTATAGTAAGCTCACTGGAAAATGGGGAGGTAACTTTTGCACAGGAAAAAGTTGTGGATTGAAGCAATGAAACAACATCCATATAAAGATTTGCTTCATAATGAAGAAACCGCCTGATGGGCGGTTTTGTTGTTTAATGGATTTCCCTAATTTCCCACGTATTTTTACTTTCACACATCCATATTTATGTAAATATAATGGTTTAACCGAAACTCTACAGGATGTGAACATCAAGAATGGAAAAATATTATTGCGATCATTGCAGACTTATCTATCACAAGAAAGAGTTTTGCAAAGTTTGTGGAGCGCTAGCAGAAAAAAAGATTATTATCGAAGTCCAAAAACAAAATAACCCTAATAATGATTATCCTCCAAAGTAACTGGGTACGTTAATTACGTGTTATCCGACTTCTACCATTAATACAATCATCAAGCTTCCCGCATCACGTATAGTGACTGGCAAGCGAAAGGCTTTAGTGAAACCATATACCTTCGTTTGTCCTACCAAAACAGTTGGGGGCGTAATATCCATCTCAAATCCTCTCTGTGAGACATAGGTTGAAATGCTTCCTGCAATCATATTACCAAGCTCACCAGCAAAGGATTCTAGCATTTCACCTTCAAGCACCATTCCAAACATAGCTTCACCAATCTTGCCAAAAACCAATTCATCGCCATCGATGATAATTCGTCCTCTTGCATCACCTGTCATCCCTATTAAGACTCCTATGGAATGCTGAGTGAAGGGCTGGGTAAATAGGGCTGGTTTTTCTACATGAATCTCTAATGGCACAACCGATTTTACAGCCTCAATTGTTCCGTTCAAAATATCAGTTACACTTTTTGTGATCGACATACAGCATTCCCCCAAGAACATCAATAGTCCTATTTTAACATTTTATTAAAAAGAAATTGTTAAAAATTGATGAAAAAAATAATATTCTGTTACTTATTTCCTTGATAATCTAAACAACATATTCTTTGTATTAACACATTTGGTAATGTTTTGGTGATGCTTCCTCAATAAAAAGAATTTATAATAATAGATGCACAGCAACACCTTCAAAACGTTAGCTTCCTCAGTCAGAGGGAGCTTTTTTTATTTATGTCACTATGTTTGCTCCTTCTGTGAAGTTAAATGAATATTATGCATTTATTGGGAAAAATTAATGATAAGCATAAAGAAGGAGAGAACGATATGCCATCAATTGTCTCTGTTGCAGAAGCTATACCTGTCCATTCTCTCAATCAGGAAGAGGTAATGGAATTTGCTAGAGATCTATTTTCCGAATCCTTTTCGAATATTGAAAGGTTATTAAGAGCATTTCATAATGGTCAAATTGAAAAACGGCATTTTGTGAAAGATATGGAATGGTATAAAAAGGAGAAAACATTTGAAGAAAGAAATCAAGCATACATAGAATGCGCTGTAGAGCTAGGTGTTGAAGCAATTGAAAATTGTGTGAAGAGTAAGGATTTCCTCAGCAGAGATATAGCGTACGAAGAAATTGATGCTATTTTTTTCATCTCGAGCACTGGGATTTCTACACCAAGTATTGAGGCAAGAATCATGAACAGGCTTATCTTCCATCCACATACAAAGAGAATTCCCATTTGGGGATTAGGTTGTGCTGGCGGAGCTTCGGGATTGTCGAGGGCATATGAATATTGCCTTGCTTTTCCAAAAGCAAAAGTCATTGTGCTTGCAATTGAATTATGCAGCTTAACCTTTCAAATGAATGATCGTTCGAAAAGTAACTTAATTGGCACCTCTCTTTTTGCCGATGGTGCTGCATGTGCACTCATTGCAGGGGATCAGGCTGATAGAAATACCTTTCAGAAGCTTGAATCAGTACCCGCCATTCTTCGTACCCAATCAACGTTCATGCAGGATTCATTAGATGTGATGGGCTGGGAAGTAAAGAGTAAAGGCCTTTATGTTGTTTTTTCGAAAGATATACCCTCGATAATAGAAAGCTGGCTCAAGCCTGCTGTTTTAGACTTTTTGGTGAAAGAACGAATGGAGATAGATGAAATTAACTATTTCATTGCACATCCCGGCGGAAAAAAAGTGATTGATGCCTATATTCAATCCATCGGTTTCGAACCGGAAATGACAAGGATTTCTCTCGAGGTTCTTAAAGAATACGGAAATATGTCTTCAACGACCATATTATATGTATTAAAAAGGTTTATGGAAATAGGGAAAAAGGGAGAATACGGTCTTGCAACCGCTTTAGGACCGGGATTTTGTTCGGAAATGCTGTTGCTGAGATGGGAGAATTAGCAAATGCTTTTTACGATTTTTATTACAGTGACTATTTTGCAGAGAATAGTTGAATTAATTATTGCAAAGAAAAACGAACGCTTTATGAAAAGCCAAGGAGCGCTTGAGTTTGGACAATCACATTATCCTTTCATTGTAGCCGTACATAGTTTGTTTTTTGTTTCCTACATATTAGAGGTAAGCTTTGTTGGCCATGAAGTTTCCTCCTATTGGCCCATCCTATTCCCATTATTTTTACTTACACAAGCAGGGAGAATTTGGGCGCTTAAATCTCTAGGCCCATATTGGAATACAAAAATTATTGTTTTGCCTAATGCTAGGATCATTAGAAAGGGACCGTATCGTTTCTTCAAACATCCTAATTATATCATTGTTTCTGCTGAATTTCTCATTATACCACTTATGTTTGAAGCCTATATAACAACGGCGCTCTTTACTATAATGAATATCATCATTTTGGCGATTAGAATTCCAGCTGAAGAAAATGCATTAAAGAAATTAACGGCATATGAACAAGCTTTTTCACACGGGTCAAGCCTCACGAAAATTTGAAAAAAGTATTTGCGGAACTTCTATTGAAAATGATTATCGTTAATGATAAAATTCTAATTGAATTTGAAAATTATTCTCATTAACAGGAAGGTGTTGTTACAGATGGTAGCGATTTTTATTGCGGGTACAGTAACAGCCTATGCTTTAGTTATGAAATATGTTTTAAATCATGTTGCAAAGCCACATACAAGACTATAAATTCTATTCCTACATAACCAGGTGAAGACCTGGTTTTATTTTTTTCACTCTGAAGAAAACAGTCATAAAAATGTTAAGTTCCATATTCTAAATATAGGCATTATAAGAAAAATCATTTAGAATAGAAGGAAAATGATTGAACAAGGGGATACGTATTCATGGTTCGAACGGAACTTCAGCTAGATACGGTTGATTTAATTAACAGGATAACGGCTTTATATGAATATTTTAATAAAAATCAAGATAATCAAACAGCAGAAAGGGCAAAGGACCTAGCTATAAAGCTTGATAAAAAAGAATATGCAATTGCATTTTGCGGGCACTTTTCTGCCGGAAAATCAAGCATGATCAATAAAATTATTGGTGAAAACTTGCTGCCATCCAGCCCGATCCCGACAAGCGCAAATTTAGTAAAAATTAAATCGGGAGAGGATTATGCAAAGGTCATTTTTAAAGAAGGCAATCCGAGATTATATCTGGCTCCCTATGATTATAATCAAGTGAAATCCTATTGTAAGGACGGAGACCAAATCCATTCAATTGAAATTAGCTATTCTGATACGAGCCTGCCGAAAAATGCGGTGATTATGGATACGCCGGGTATCGATTCAACGGATGATGCTCACCGAATTGCTACTGAGTCAGCCTTGCACCTTGCGGATTTAGTATTTTATGTCATGGATTATAATCATGTCCAGTCAGAATTGAACTTCTTATTTACAAAAGAGCTGGCTGCTGCTGGGAAGCAAGTTTATTTAATTATTAATCAAATTGATAAGCATCGGGATGAAGAATTGAGCTTCGATCAGTTTAAACAAAGTGTGAAGGATTCTTTTGCCTCTTGGGGGGTAATACCAGAAAGAATATTTTACACATCGTTAAAAAAAGAAGACCATAAAGAAAATGAGTTCTTAGCTTTACAAAAGTTTATTGCAGATAAAATTGCCAATAGCGAATTACTGCTTCCTGAGTCTGTTTATCATTCATTGAATAAGCTTTCAAGTGAGCATTTGATTTATTTAGAAGAAAAAAGCTGGGCTGAAATTGAAAAATATGAGAAAAGATTAGAAGAACTGCCTGTCGATGAGAGAGGAGCACTGGCTGAAAAGGTTGCAGCATTAGAGGCTAAGCTAGATGAAGGCAGAGCTTTTCTAAAAAAAGCGGAAATTAACTTCATTCATAAAGTTGATGATGTTTTGGATAATGCTTACTTAATGCCGTTCCAAACGAGAGAGCTTGCAGAAAACTATATCGAGTCATGCCAGCCTGGCTTTAAGGTAGGACTTTTTTTCTCGCGGCAAAAAACAGAACAGGAAAGATTGAATCGTCTAGAGCTTTTTTTCCAAGACCTTTCGGAAAAAGTAAAGTCGCAAATTGACTGGCATATTAAGGAACTAATGGTTAATGAACTAAAGCAGCATGAGGTACATGATTCCGAATTATTAGGAAGAGCACAAAACTTCACTGTTTTATTTAACATGGACCTGCTTGCTAACACGGTAAAGGAAGGTGCATTGCTTTCAGGTGACTATGTTCTCCAATATACGAATGACCTAGCAGAATCTATTAAGAAATTGGCTAAAAAAAGTTTAGCAGAATTTAAAGAATTGCTCTTACGCACTTTATCTTTAAAAACCGAAAAGGAACAGAGCCTTATAGAAAGTGAATGGAAACGATACAAAGGATATAATGAAGACTTGCACATGCTAACCGAAATAAAGGAAGCTCTGCGCACGGCGAAAGTCAACATGAATGATTTATTTGAAGGGGAATTTTCTCATCAAAAATATGCGGAAATGGCAAAAGGTTTACTTTCCTTGCCAACTGAAGAAGTTGAAGTTATCCATCAAACAAATGCAGCTGTGATTGATATAAAAGAAGAAGATAACGGTTTTCATGAAATAGATAACGCCCTTCAAACAGTTGGCGATAAAGTAGAAGAAAAGGCTGTAAATGCTTTAGTTGAAAAATTAAACTTTACGGCGAATGCCATCCAAGAAGTACCTGGATTCAAAAAAATGACTGCAGAATTGCTGCAAAAAGCAGAGCGTCTGAAAGATAAGCGATTTACAGTAGCACTTTTCGGAGCATTCAGTGCTGGAAAATCTTCATTTGCCAATGCATTAATTGGTCATAAGCTTCTTCCAGTATCGCCAAACCCGACAACAGCTGCGATTAATAAAATCATGCCAATTAATGATCAAAATCCTCATGGAACAGTGTTAGTGAAGGTAAAAGCAGCCGACATATTATTTGAAGATGTAAACAGATCATTGAACGTCTTCAGTCAATCTGCAGCAGATTTCGATGATACGATCGTGAAAATTAGAAAAGTAATGAGCAGCATTTCAGATTTTGATGCAAATGAAAAGACCCACTTTGCCTTCTTGAATGCTTTTTTACGAGGATTTGATTCATTTAAAGAAATACTTGGAACAACCGTTAAGACTGACCTAGTAGAGTTTAAAGGCTATGTGGCTATCGAAGAAAAATCCTGTTTTGTTGATATGATTGAAGTGTACTATGATTGTGAGCTGACGAGAAAAGGAATCACACTTGTTGATACTCCCGGAGCCGATTCTATAAATGCCCGTCATACTGGAGTAGCCTTTGATTACATCAAAAATTCAGATGCGATCCTGTTTGTCACTTACTATAATCATGCCTTCTCAAAAGCTGACCGTGAATTCCTTATCCAATTGGGGCGTGTTAAGGATTCCTTTGAACTTGATAAAATGTTCTTTGTCGTCAATGCGATTGATCTTGCCAATAATGAAGAAGAGAAAGAATCCGTTTTACAATATGTTGGTGAACAGCTTGTTCAATATGGAATACGCCGACCTAATCTTTTTGGGCTTTCAAGTCTTGAGGCTTTAACTGAAAAGCTCGAAAACATTCAGGAGAAACATTCTAAAATTGATAAATTTGAGGAAAGCTTTTATTCGTTTATTACAAATGAGCTTATGCAAATTTCGATCACTTCTGCAGAATTGGGCTGGAATCGTGTATTGGAACAGCTTCGTACCTTTATTCAGTCATCACACGAAAATAAGGAATTAAAGGCTCAAAGACGAATCCAGCTGGAAGAAGAATTAAAAACAATTCTAGCCGTGTTCAAAAATCAGGATGCTGAGATTTTTACGCAAAGATTAGAACAAGAGGCAGACGAGCTAGTTTTTTATATAAAGCAAAGAGTGTTTCTGCGTTATGGTGATTTCATTAAGGAGGCCTTTAACCCTGCTGCACTTAAGGATGATGGCCGTAATTTAAAGAAAGCCCTGCAAGCAGCCCTTGAAGATTTCCTGCAAAGCTTTGGATTTGACTTTGCTCAGGAATTGAGAGCAACAACGTTAAGATTAGAAGCGTATATCGGTAAATTATGTAAGCAGGCTCAAGATATGCTTGGTCAAAAGGTTGCGGAGATTAATAAGGAATTAAGCTTTAGCCCGTATGAAACGAGAAAAATGGAAGGAATTAAGTTTAATTCAGCTTTTGTCAGTGAGAATCGAGCCCAGTTTTCAAAGGCATTAGCCCATTTTAAAAATCCAAAGTCATTCTTTGAAAAAAATGAAAGAAAGAATTTAAGCGATGAATTGGAGCAGCTCATAAATCCGCTATCTGATCATTATCTGCAAATTGAAGGCGAAAAGCTGAAAAAACATTATGCTGCACTTCTAATCGGTGAATACTCACTTATGCTTACAATTCTGTCTGAACAGGCGAATGAATATTATGAGGGTCTTTTAGCTGTTCTAAGAGATGACTTCCCAATTGAAGAGCTGGAGAAAACAGAGAAAGAAATTACTCATTTCTCTCATGAATCATAATGAAGATTCAGTCCTTTCATGCATGTGCAACTTGTATTCATTTTCAGGCGAAAAAATTCGAAAAAGGAATAACTTATCATTGCCAGCGTCTCGGTTATGAAACAAAACCAAACTACCAATTTCAATGCTGGACACCGAAAGAACATGTGCAGAAGCTGATGGAAAAAAGATTGAGGGAGATGAAGGAATGATTTTGACCGTTGAAAAGGAATGGCTGAAAGGGCGTTTAAATAATGAGGATATGAGGATAGCTGATTGTCGATATAATTTGGGCTCTTCAGAAGAAGGTTTTGAACAATATGTAAAGGATCATATTCCGGGTGCTGTATATTTTCATCTCGGGAAAGATTTATCAGGACCCGTTTCTTCTCATGGCGGCAGACATCCGTTACCTGAAATCGAGGAATTTAGACAGACACTTCAAGATGCCGGCATTCATAATCAAACAACTATCGTAGCCTATGACGGAGGCGAGGGTTCATTCGCTGCCCGGCTTTTGTGGCTATTACATTATGTTGGCCATAAAAATGTGTATGTATTAAATGGGGGCTATAATGCCTGGACAGAAGCGGGGTATCCAATAGATCGTGCAATTCCTGAATTTCCAAAAACGGCTTTTGAGATAAAAATGGATGAAAACATTTTTGCTTCCTATGAAGAAGTTAAAAAAGTGGTTGATAGGAAAAATCAAGAAACGGTCATTATTGATTCTAGAGAAAGTAAGCGATATTTAGGACTAGTAGAGCCAATTGATAAAAAAGCTGGCCATATTCCAGGAGCGATTAATAAGGTTTGGTTAGATGGTTATGAAAATGGCTCTTTCAAAACTGGAGCAGATCAGTCAAAAAGATTCACTGATATTGACAAAGATAAGCAAATAATTGTTTATTGCGGTTCAGGAGTCACCGCCACTCCCAATTACATGGCACTAAAGGCTGCAGGGTACAAACATGTTAAACTATATGCTGGAAGCTTTAGTGATTGGATATCGTATGATGAAAATGATATTGAAACGGGAGAGTAAATAAAAAAGGAGAGAGATAATTGATAAACGAAAATAAACCTTCATTTATGCTAGTCGATGGAATGGCATTATTATTTAGAGCCTATTTTGCTACTGCCGTGCACGGGCAATTTATGGTGAATTCCAAAGGTGTGCCGACGAATGGAGTCTATGGGTTTGTTAAACATTTTTTAGCAGCTGTATCAAATTTCAACCCATCACATGTCGCTGTTTGTTGGGATATGGGAAGTAAAACGTTTAGAACGGACATGTATGACGGATACAAAGCAAATCGGCCAGAAGCACCTGTTGAACTAATTCCACAGTTCGACCTTGTAAAGGAAGTGGTGGAATCCTTTGATGTTCCGAATATTGGGTTGAAGGGCTATGAAGCAGACGACTGTATTGGGACGATAGCAAGTCATGTAAAAGAGGACGCATTTGTAAACATTATTACAGGTGATCAGGATATTCTGCAGCTATTGGATGAACGGATATCCGTGGTGTTATTGCAAAAAGGGTATGGCAATTATTTAGTTCATACGAAGGATACATTTTACGAAGAAAAGGGCATTCACCCTAGGCAAATGATTGATTTAAAAGCATTTATGGGCGATTCAAGTGATAATTATCCTGGGGTAAAAGGAATTGGCGAGAAAACAGCCTTAAAGCTATTACAGCAATTTGGACATATTGAAGGCGTTCTTGAAAACTTGGATCAATTATCTAAAGCACAAAGGACTAAAATTGAACAAGATTTGGAAATGCTTCATTTAAGCAGACAACTAGCTGAAATCAAATGTGATGTACCTGTTGAGTGTGGATTAGACCATGCAAGGTTTTCCATAAATCGTGACAAAGTGATAAATAAGTTTGATGAAATTGAATTTCGCGGGCTTGATCGGTTGCTTGACATAAAACAATATGCGTAATAGAAGGCTGTCCTATTAGCTTTTAGGACAGCCGTTCTTTTATTTAGTATTTTTTTTCTTAGCAGCATTCTCCAGTTTGCTTTTAGGGTCCTCGGTAATATCCTGTCCATAGCCTTGCGGATTCACTCCAGAAGCAAGCTTCCCTCTATTTCTTTCTCTTTTTCCCAACTTTTACATACCTCCTTAATATTGTTTTCAATACTAGTATTTCCGAAAAGAATAATTACACTCTTCTAACTTCACACTAATAATAGAGGTGAGATCATAAATGAATAAAGGTGTATACATTGCTTTATTAAGCATAGGATTGGCTCAAGTTTTGAAAATTCCGATTCACTTTTTCAATAAAAAAGAATTTAGGCCAGAATTATTTTTTCACACTGGCGGAATGCCAAGTTCACATTCTGCTGGAGTATCATCATTAACCACTTTTATTGCCTTAAGAAGAGGGATACCGACAATCGATTTCGCTCTCTCATTAATTTATGGGCTAATCGTTATGTATGATGCACAAGGGATTAGAAGACAAACAGGGGAATTAACATTAAAAGTAAATAGCATGGGTGAATTAATTGAGAAAATTCACAAAGACGAGTCTGTCGAATTTGAGCAGGAAAAGTCACCAAAGAAACTAAAGGAGATGCTCGGTCATCATCCAGCTGAAGTAATCGGTGGAGCCTTGCTGGGGGTTGCAACAGGAACGATTGGGTATTTACTTACAAAAAAAAGATAGATAATTGTCGAAATATAAGGTAAAATTTAGAGTGTTTGGTTAAAAAGGGGAAAGGGATGACATGTTCTTGAAGACAGTGGAAGATTATTTAAGTTTTTTACAAGGTAAAGGCTTTCAGTTTCAAGAGGATGCGGTTGGCTTTATTTATTTTGGGAAGCATTACACGAATGCAACAGATGAACTGACAAACACAGCAATAGAACTAACCTTAAAGGCACAAAAATCCTTTGATGGCAGCTTTTATGTATCATTGCTGGAAATGCTCATATCCAATAAGATTAATACCCGCCTTGAGGCTATTCAGTTTGTTAAAGAAAAAGGATTGATTTCAGTCTAAATGAATCATGTTTGAATATTAAAATGGACGAAATGAAGGAGGTGCCCATTTCGTCCATTTTTTTTCCGGTCCTAAGAGTGTATAGCTTTCTATTTATTCTTACGTATGGCCGCTCTTGCTAATTCATCCGCTGCCTTGTTTTCAGAACTGGGTATCCATTTCATGAAAAATAAATCCAGCTGTTTGCTTAAATGTAAGGCCTTTTCCAAGAGGGATGCATAGCCTTTATTTTTGGCATACTCCTTTTCAATGGCCCGATTAACTGCCTGAGAGTCAGTTCGAAAGGAAACAATCCTATAGCCCTTTTCAATACAGATTTCAAGTGCTTTAATTAATGCATAGTATTCCGCTTCATGATTTTCCATATGGCCAAGCGGTATGGAATATCTTTCAACTGCTCCATTTCCTTTAATAAAAATTCCTGCACCGCTAGGACCGGGATTGCCCGCACTCGCCCCATCAATATATACTTCAATCAAACAAGCTTCCTCCAATATTAACAGAAATTATTATCGCAGATTAACGGGCAGTAAGACCCCCACTTTAATGATTTACGAATAACAAAAAATTCTATGCAGGGGATCTAACTGCCCGTAAAGGCCTGATTATGTGAACACAGACTAGGAAAGCCACGCCCTGTAGCAACGTCTGTGTGACCCACATCCTGTGGGCCGCAACTAACAATCAGTGGAATAAGACCGATTAAGAACGCCATATACTGTGTTAACATCGGCACCAGCACTTCCCATTGAAAAAAAACTACTGATTGAAGTTTCACTGTATTCTAATCCACATCAGGGTAAGATAAAATAAGTGTACCAATAATGTGTAAGTTAAGAAAGGCTGAAAAAAATGAAATATAAATTGGAATGGACTTATAAAATAAAAGGGAATGAAGGAGTAGTCTTTCAGTCTGACTGGTTAGATGGCGAAATGGCATTATTAGTGGGGGAGGATATTGAAAAGAGCGGAAAAGGAAGAGATATCCTATATCACGATGAAATGGGGACATCATGGAATACGAAAGAAATGCGGAAGCTTCTTACCGAAATTGAGGAGGATCCACACGACTTAACCGTATACTTTGATGGAGGGTTTAATAAAGCCACTTATCAGGCTGGGCTTGGTGCTGTCATTTATTATAAGCAAGGGAAGAAGAAATACCGCATTCGTGCAAATGAACTCTTTCATGAAATAGAAAATAATAATGAAGCTGAATATGCGGCTCTTTACTTTACATTAAACTTGCTTGAAGAAATGGGTGTGCACCATATGATCTGTGAATTTAAAGGGGATTCGCAGGGGGTATTAATGCAGCTTAAAGGAGAATGGCCATGTTTTGAAGAAAATTTAAATCGCTGGCTTGATCGAATTGAAGAAAAAATGAAGAACCTTTCTATTGAAGCAAGATATACCCCAATCCCCAGAACAGAAAATAAAGAAGCGGATAAGCTTGCTACCCAAGCACTTGAAGGGAAAATGATTTATAGTAAGATGCAAGTCATTTAGGTGACTTGATGAAAGAGGTGGGCGTGAATTGAAAAGAAAGCAAATATTTGACGAGGTAGAGGAATTAATGATCACCTATTGTCAAGGCTGTCTACTGCACAAACATCATAAAGATGAAAAGGGTCGAAGATATGCCCACAGATTTTGCATTACAAAATGTACTGTAGGGGAACAAATAAGGCTTATCGGTAGCAAGCTTTCTAAATCTTAGGCGGCATTCATAAATATCGAGACATAAAGTGAAACTTTAATCAGTTGGGGTTTTCCAAAGCACAGGACGTGCTAGTGCCTACGAAGACAATAGGACATGGCAATCTTAGTCGGCCTAATACCCTACTGATTGTTAGTTGAGGCCCACAGGATGTGGGTCACACAGATGTTGCCACAGGACGTGGCGTTCTTAGTCTTTGTTCCTATAATCGGGCCTTTACGGGCTGTTGATCCCTCCACTTGGGAATTTTTTGGTTTACACAACTTTTTGAAGTAGGGGTCTTACAGCCCGTTAATCTGCGATAAATAAAGGCTGGCAAAATGTTTGCCAGCCTGATTATTTATAAAATTATAGTTTTACAACGTTTGCTGCTTGAGGTCCGCGGTTTCCTTCAACGATTTCGAAAGAAACTTCTTGGCCTTCTTCTAAAGATTTGAATCCGTCACCTTGAATAGCTGTGAAGTGTACGAATACATCATCTCCGCCTTCTACTTCGATAAAACCGAATCCTTTTTCATTGTTGAACCATTTTACTTTACCGTTTTGCATGTTAACTTTGCCTCCTAAGCCTTTCAAGACACTTTTTGTGTCCAAGATAAATATTACCACCCAACAAAATACAAAGCAGATATTTCTAGAAATAACGGAAATATATTCTGTTAAATGATGATTTTAATATACACGAATGTACCGATTCAGTCAAGGAAATTAAGGATAATTTCATAAAAACTATCAAATATTTGAAATATTCCTGAAATTGATAAATATTCATATTGCTATTTTGAATAAAGTTTTTTTAAAAACAAAAAAACTTTTCACTAATTCATAATATCAATCTTAAATCATATCTATTATTAATTAAGCTATCTTTCAAAAGAGGGTGAGATCATGTACCGATTTTCGATTGATAAAGATGATTGGATATTAAGATTCTCTCCCCATGTCCAAATAGAGCTGGAAATAAAACAAATTATCGTAAGCTCTATTGCACACCTGGGCAAACAGCTCCCATCATTTCCTCATGGAGAGTCTTTCATCATTATGAATGATCAGATTGGTTTAATCGTATTTAATGTAGAGAAAATCCCTTCCCTCATATTAACGGTATCTAATATTGTCAGTAAAGATAGATGGTATATTCAAGAAAATTTTACAATTAAACCGTATAAATAAAAATAATTTCGGCGAAAGCCGTTTTTTTTTTGGAAAAATAATTGACAATTTTATGATTGGGTTTAAAATGTTGTACTAAGGCAACATTTATATATTGATGAAAAATTAATGTATATACCAAAAATATGTGCACTTATTGAATAAACGTGCATACACTCAATTAAAAGAGGTGACGATTGATGAAAAAATTATTAGGGATGCTGCTTGTATTATCATTATTTATTCTTGGCGCTTGTTCATCTGACTCTTCAAATGGATATCAACGTGGTGAAAAGCTCGTTGTTACGACAACGATTAGCCAAATAGCTGATGCGGTAAAAAATATCGGCGGTGACAAGGTGGACGTACAAAGTCTGATGGGGCCAGGAACTGATCCTCACCTTTATAAAGCTACACAAGGGGATATTGGGAAGCTGCAAAAAGCAGATGTGATCTTTTATAACGGGCTTCATTTAGAAGGAAAAATGCTCGATGTCCTCGAGAAAATGAATAAAGATAAACCCACTTATGCGATCGGTGAATCGCTCAAGGAAGAAGAACTATTATTAAAGGCAGATGGAAAAGGTGCCATCGATCCACATATTTGGTTTGATATTGATTTATGGACGGGAGCATTAAAGGAAGTGGAAAAGGGTCTTATCGAAGCAGACCCTGACAATAAAGCTTACTATGAAAAAAATGCACAGGAATATTTTAATAAACTAAAAGAGTTAAAAGAATTTGCTGTTGCAGAAATGGAGAAAATTCCTTCCGAACAAAGAGTCCTTGTGACAGCACATGATGCCTTTGGATATTTTGGTGCAGCTTACAATATGGAAGTAGAAGGCTTACAAGGCTTAAGCACAGATGCGGAATATGGCCTTGGAGATGTTCAAAAAATAGTAGAGTTATTGGTTACAAGAAATATAAAAGCAGTGTTTATTGAGTCAAGTATTTCCGAACGTTCTATTAATGCGGTAATTGAAGGGGCAAAGAAAAAAGGCCATGATGTGAAAATTGGGGGAGAGCTTTACTCAGATGCTATGGGAGAAGAAGGAACCGAAGAAGGTACCTATATTGGCATGTATAAACATAATGTAAATACAATTGTAAATTCAACGAAGTAGGTGAGACCATGAATCCGGTCAAAGTGGAAAATTTAACTGTTGCATATCAAAAGAAACCTGTATTAGAAGATGTTCATTTTGAAGTGCCGGAAGGAAAGTTAATTGGTATTATCGGTCCCAATGGGGCTGGCAAATCAACTTTGATTAAAGCAGTGCTAGGGTTAATACCGAAAACCTCGGGAAACGTAGAAATTTACGGAAAATCATATAGCCCAAAAGAAAAGGTTGTTGGGTATGTCCCTCAGAGGGGATCTGTTGATTGGGATTTTCCCACTAATGCACTTGACGTTGTTTTAATGGGGCGCTATGGACATATTGGCTGGTTTAAAAGGCCTGGAAAAAAAGATATTGGCTTTGCAATAGAATGTTTACGAAAGGTCGGCATGGAAGAGTATGCTGACCGTCAAATAAGCCAGTTATCCGGAGGACAGCAGCAAAGGGTTTTCCTTGCTAGAGCTCTTGCCCAAGATGCAAAGATATACTTTATGGATGAACCATTCGTTGGAGTGGATGCAGCTACCGAAAGAGCCATTATTGATCTTTTGAATGATTTGAAAAATCAGGGAAAGACAGTTCTTGTTGTTCACCATGATTTACAGACAGTGAAAGATTATTTTGACCATGTCATTCTATTAAATATAAATGTAATTGCTGCGGGACCAACAGAAGAAACATTTACAATTAATAATCTTCATAGGACATATGGCGGAAAGCTGACTTTCTTAGAGAAGGGTCAAATTATGGCGGAAACGCAGCGGAGGTGATTCAAATGAACGACATGTTAAGACTTCTTCTGTTTGATGCGAATACACAATGGGTATTACTCGGTACGATGCTTTTAGGCATAGCGAGCGGTGTCCTTGGGAGCATAGCACTCTTAAGAAAACAAAGTTTGATAGGGGATGCGGTCGCACACGCTGCTTTGCCGGGAATATGTATTGCTTTTTTACTTATAGGAGAGAAATCACTTGTAGCATTATTAATTGGTGCAACGATCACGGGACTCCTGGCAGCTTATTGTATTCAATTCATTACTTCAGCCTCCATTTTAAAAGAGGATGCAGCTATTTGTTTAGTCTTGTCGGTGTTTTTTGGATTTGGAATTGTATTATTAACAAAGGTGGCCCAATCATCTTCTGGAAATAAGAGCGGGCTTAGTGATTTTATTTTTGGCCAGGCGGCCTCGCTAGTAGGAAATGATGTAAAGATAATGGCTAGTACGGCTGCTGTTTTAATTTTAGTAACGGCATTGCTTTTTAAAGAGTTAAAAGTATTAACCTTTGATCCAGAATTCGCAATAGGATTAGGGCTTCCATCTCGTTTCTTGAATTTCCTCTTTCTGACATTATTAGTAGCAGCTGTCGTGATTGGCATACAGGCAGTCGGGGTTATTTTAATGGCTGCGTTATTAATCACACCAGCAATTGCTGCACGTTATTGGACGGAATCGCTTGGGAAAATGGTTGTCATCTCTGGTGTTTTCGGGGCTTTATCTGGAATGGCTGGCACTTTGATAAGTACACTTAGAGAGGGCTTGGCGACAGGACCATTTATTGTTGTTACTGCTACAGCATTGTTTCTCGTTTCTATGCTTTTTGCCCCTCAAAGAGGTTTAGTAACGAAATTGATTAAAAGGATACTTCGTGACAAGCGAATTAGAGAACAGCAAATTTTGCATCAGCAAAAAGGGAGTGGCCTATCATGAGCTATGAGGGATGGATATTAATTGTTGCTTCACTAGCTGGCATTGCATGCGGAATTACTGGCTGCTTTCTAATTTTGCGTAAGCTCTCCATGCTAGCTGATGCGATCAGCCACACCGTTCTGCTTGGCATTGTGTTAGCATTTATTATAAGTCAAAGCATGAATGGAATGTATATGTTAATTGGAGCGACTGTTGTAGGCTTATTGACAGCTTTTCTCGTTCAAGTTTTTCATAGCTCTGGGATTCAAGAGGATGCATCCATTGGAGTTGTTTTCACCTTTCTTTTTGCAGTCGGGGTCATCCTCATCACCTTGTATGCGGGGGATGTCCATTTAGATGTTGATCATGCTTTAATGGGGGAAATCACATTTGTACCTTGGGATCTTGTGCAATGGGGCCCTTTACCAGAATTGCCAAAAGCGTTTTTAATGCTATCTGCTGTGCTTATCATCGACTTAATTATGATTCTGCTATTTTACAAAGAATTAAAAATTACATCCTTTGATCCAACAATGGCTGCAGCAATTGGCATACCAGTTTTGCTGATCCACTACTTGTTAATGGGGATGGTATCGATTACGACAGTTGCATCCTTTGATAGTGTTGGTGCCATTTTAGTTGTCGCAATGTTAATCGCACCCGGTGCATCTGCCTATTTATTAACTGATAAATTAAGTACGATGCTTTTACTAAGTGCAATTTTCGGAGTAGGTGCAGCTATTATTGGGTACTATTTGGCTAGCTGGCAAGATGTATCAATTTCAGGAAGCATGGCTACGGTGAACGGAATTCTATTTGCACTCGTATTTTTATTTTCACCTACTAAAGGATTCATCTCAAAAAAATTGCATATTAAAAAACTGAAAACAGATTAATAGGGAGCTCTTCCTTTTTGGAAGGGCTTCTTTTTTGTAAATTTTAAAAACTGACAAAATAATGAGATGTGGTATCGAAACAATTTAACATATCGAAATGGAGTAAAATCTAAATTTAGATTT
>NZ_JBALOW010000044.1:80158-113630 GCF_036965085.1 Bacillus sp. JJ1532 | reverse complement strand
AAATGATAAATTGTAACAAAAATAAAGCAAATTTTCATTTTACTTAAAATTTGTAAAAAATATGTAATAAAAAAACCCCTTTCTTGTCGAAAAAGGGGTTTGTTTAGAAATTAATGAGATTTTAATTTCTCAAGTTCAAATAAAAACTTATCATTCAGAACCTTAATATAGGTTCCTTTCATTCCAAGTGATCTGGATTCAATCACTCCTGCGCTTTCTAATTTGCGTAAAGCGTTAACGATTACTGATCTTGTAATCCCTACGCGGTCTGCAATTTTCGAAGCTACGAGCAAGCCTTCACTGCCATTTAGTTCTTCAAAAATATGCTCAATTGCTTCTAATTCACTGTAAGAAAGCGAACTAATGGCCATTTGTACAACTGCTTTACTGCGGGCTTCTTCTTCGATTTCCTCTGCTTTTTCACGTAAGATTTCCATACCAACCACTGTAGCTCCATATTCGGCCAAAATAAAATCATCGTCATGGAATTGTCCATTCAATCTTGCAAGAATTAACGTACCAAGACGTTCCCCGCCTCCGTTAATTGGAACAATTGTTGTTAATCCTGTGCTGAAAAGATCTTTGTTTTCTACAGGGAAAGCTGTATATTCGCTTTCTACGTCAAGATTAGGTGATGTCTCCTGAATATTAAATAGATTATTCGTATATTCTTCAGGGAATTGACGATCTGCAAGCATTTGCTTCATACGATCATTTTCAATTTGCTGGTTAACTGCAAAGCCTAGTAATTTTCCGCGTCGACTAAGTACAAAAATATTAGCCGTTATGACATCACTTAATGTTTCTGCCATTTCTTTAAAGTTAACGGGTCTGCCAGCTGCTTTTTGCAGCATCGCATTAATTTTTCTAGTTCTTGATAATAAATCCATTAGTTTTTCCTCCATTTTGCTTAACAAAAAAGCTTATTCTATTTTATCTTGAAATAATAAAAATTATTTGTCTATCTATTCACATATAACTTAACAAAAACTTTACAATATAAATTGGCTTAAATCTTTGTTCCGCGAAATTGCACCTAATTTCTCTTCAACATATTGAGGAGTAATCGATATCTTTTCCATCGTTACATCTGGCGCTTCGAAAGATAAATCTTCAAGCAGCTTTTCCATTATCGTGTGAAGACGTCGCGCTCCAATATTGTCGGTATTTTGATTCACTTCAAAGGCAAATTCAGCAATCCTACGAATAGCATCGTCAGAAAATTCAATTTGTATACCTTCAGTTTCCAATAAAGCTTGATATTGTTTAATAAGGGCATTATCAGGCTCAACTAAGATGTTAAAGAAATCCTCAACGGTTAGCTTCGTTAATTCTACACGGATTGGAAAACGCCCTTGCAGCTCCGGAATTAAATCTGAAGGCTTCGCCATATGAAACGCTCCAGCTGCCATAAACAGAACGTGATCAGTTTTTACTGTGCCATATTTGGTTACGACTGTAGACCCTTCTACAACTGGAAGAATATCTCTTTGGACACCTTCTCGTGATACATCTGCAGATGATCCTCCGTTATTGCGGCTTGCAATTTTATCAATTTCATCAATAAATATGATGCCGGACTGCTCAGCACGAAAAACAGCTTCTTGAGTCACTTCGTCCATATCTATTAATTTTTGCGCTTCCTCATTTGTTAATACATTTCTTGCTTCACTTACAGTCAGTTTTCTTTTCTTCCGGCGCTTAGGCATTAACCCGCTTAATGCATCCTGCATATTCATGCCCATTTGTTCCATTCCAGAACCTTGCAGCATGTCAAACATGGATGGAGGCTGTTCCTCTAGCTCTACAGTAATGAATTCATTTTCAAGTTCACCTAAGGCTAGTTTTTCTTTCACTACCTTGCGTTTTGCTTGAATATTCATATCATCTGAAGTTGTTGAATCTTGATCTGACTGATCATTGCCTCCACCAAATAGCATTTCCAGTGGATTCTTATAATTTACAGTCTTTTTATTTGAAGGAACTAACAATTCTACTATGATCCGATTGGCACTGTCTTCTGCACGTTCCTTCACGCTATTCATCTTTTCTTCCTTAACGAGTCTTACAGATGTTTCTACAAGGTCTCTAACCATTGATTCAACATCTCTTCCAACATATCCGACTTCTGTAAATTTAGTCGCTTCCACTTTAATAAAAGGAGCCCCGACTAACTTTGCCATTCGGCGGGCAATTTCAGTTTTTCCAACACCCGTAGGTCCAATCATTAATATGTTTTTAGGACTAATTTCATCACGGAGCTTATCTTCTAGTAATCCACGGCGATATCTGTTTCTTAATGCTACAGCTACTGCCTTTTTTGCATCCTTTTGGCCAATAATAAATTGATCAAGTTTTTCAACAATTTGACGGGGTGTTAAATCCGTTCCTTTAACCATCAGTCAGCTCACCATCCCTTAAAGTTCTTCTACTACAATATTGTGATTCGTGTAAACACAAATTTCAGCTGCCATTTCAAGAGAGGCTTTTGCAATTTCTTTTGCAGTTAAATGATCCCCAGCGTAACGTTTTAATGACCTTCCTGCTGCAAGTGCATAATGTCCGCCGGAGCCGATTGCCAATATCCCATCATCAGGTTCAATAACCTCACCGGTGCCAGAAATAAGCAGGAGGTTTTCCGCGTTCATGACAATAAGCATTGCTTCAAGCTTACGCAATATCTTATCGCTTCTCCATTGTTTAGCTAGCTCCACAGCGGCTCGCTGCAAATTTCCATTGTATTCTTCAAGCTTGCCTTCAAACATTTCAAATAACGTGAAGGCATCTGCAACTGAACCTGCAAAGCCGGCAATTACCTTCCCATTAAATAGCTTCCTAACCTTACGTGCAGTGTGTTTCATGACTACCGCATTTCCAAAGGTCACTTGACCGTCTCCAGCCATTGCGCAATTCCCCTTGTGATGCACAGCGAAAATAGTTGTTGCATGAAATTGAGACATTCTTATATCCTCCTTTGCCGTTTATACGTAAACTAAAGCTTTGATTTACAAATTCAAGTTTTCGTAAATCTGTATCTTAAGCTCTTGGATGGTGTGCTAAATAAGAATTTCTTAAATATTCGCCAGTAACATGCGTATATACTTGTGTTGATGATAAAAAGGCATGGCCTAACAATTCCTGGACGGTTCTCATATCCGCTCCATTAGATAGTAAATGTGTGGCAAACGAATGTCTTAGCATATGTGGATGAATTTTGCCATTTAAAGACGATTGTTCAATTAGTTTACTAAGGATATGCCTTATCCCTCGAGGCGTTAATGGTCTCCCTCTGCTATTCAGAAATAAATAATCATTCGGAGCTTCTTTTGTTAGCAAGCTTCTGCGACCGTTATTTATGTAATATTCCAAAGCATCATGTGCAAAGCTGCCAAAAGGGATATACCTTTGCTTGTTTCCCTTTCCATGAACCAAAACAGTTGATAAGTACATATCAATATCTTTTAATTGAATATTGCTGCATTCGCCTACGCGCATACCAGTAGCATATAGAAGCTCTAATAACGCTTTATTTCTTTGCCCTAATATCGTTTCCGTTTCACATGCATTAAATAACTCTTCCAATTCTTCCTCATAAAAAAATTCCGGAAGCTTTTTTTCAAGCCTTGGAATGGAAGCTAGGGCAAAAGGGTTTTCACTAACTATTTTCTCCCTGACAAGGAATCTAAAAAAACTTCGCAAACAAGAAATTTTTCTAGCCACCGATTTTCTTGCAAATTTTCTTTCATAAAGCTTTGTAAGATAAATACGGACATCAGAATACTTTACATCCTGCAAATTGTTAATTGCTTGTTCATTTGTGAACAAAAAGAATTCGTTAATATCCTGTTGATAATACTCAATAGTATATTGTGAATAGTTTTTTTCAATTTGTAAATATTCAATAAACATCTTTAACGAATTGTTCACATTTTGGTCCATTCATTATCACCTCACAAGGGCTTCTAAATAGTATCATATTTTAGAAGCCCTTGCAATTAAATTCCCTCACTTTTCACAAAGTTCTGAATTGTTTCTAACGCTCGGTTTGCATGCTGTTCGTTACGTTCTTTTTTTCCTCTAATTTTAACAGGAAGTTCAGGCAGCAACCCAAAGTTAGCATTCATTGGCTGAAAGCTTTTCTCGTTAGCTGATGTGATATATCTTGCCATACTTCCAATGACCGTTTCATGCGGAAATTCTACAAGATCCTCACCATTAAGCAATCTGGCTGCATTTATTCCTGCTACCAATCCGCTCGCAGCAGATTCAACATAGCCTTCAACACCAGTCATTTGTCCTGCAAAAAATAAATCTTCTCTGTTAATGAATTGATACGTGGGCTTCAATACCTTCGGGGAGTTAATAAAAGTATTACGATGCATAACCCCATAGCGGATAATTTCAGCATTTTCTAATCCCGGTATTAATTGAATAACCTCTTTTTGCGGACCCCATTTTAAGTGAGTTTGAAACCCAACAATATTATATAGTGTTCCTGCTGCATCATCTTGACGAAGCTGAACTACTGCATATGGTCTTTTTCCCGTTTTTGGATCCTCTAAACCAACTGGTTTCATCGGACCAAAAAGCATTGTTTTCTTTCCTCTGTTTGCCATAACCTCAATTGGCATACACCCTTCAAAAAAGATTTCTTTTTCGAATTCTTTTAATGGAACGGTTTCAGCGCTAATTAAGGCTTCGTAAAATTTATTGAATTCTTCCTCTGTCATCGGGCAGTTTAAATAGGCGGCTTCTCCTTTGTCATAGCGTGATTTAAGGTAAACCTTATCCATATTAATCGATTCTTTTTCAATAATTGGTGCTGCCGCATCATAGAAATATAAGTATTCCTCACCTGACAATTCCTTAAGCTTCAAAGATAATGATTCACTTGTTAATGGTCCTGTAGAGATGATAGTAGTACCATCAGGAATATTAGTAACTTCTTCTTGAATGACAGTCACATTGGGATGATTTTTCACTTTATCCGTTACTCGTGCCGCAAAGTCATGGCGATCAACAGCCAATGCCCCTCCAGCAGGCACAGCACTAGCATCAGCTGACTCAATAATAATTGAATTTAATTTTCGCATCTCTTCTTTTAGAACTCCTACCGCATTCGTAAGCGTATTTGCACGAAGCGAATTGCTGCATACGAGTTCCGCGAATTTATCTGTGTGATGAGCAGGTGTTTGCTTCACAGGTCTCATCTCATAAAGCCTAACATGAATCCCTCTATTAGCAAGTTGCCATGCAGCTTCACTTCCAGCTAACCCAGCACCTATAACATTTACTGTTTTATCCTTCATTTTCTGACCTCCACGTTTCAAAAACATAGCTATCTTACTTTACACCTAATCGATATCATTTTGCAATTAAACAATACACAGATTTATGATTTTTTCTATTATCATTCCCTAAATATCCTAAAATGAGGAAGATTTCAGTCCCCATAAGAAAAGAGTGAGCCAATAGCCCACCCTTAACCTTGCTTCTCTTCCTTGTAATCACATTCGATGCATTGAACTTGAACACCTTTTTTCAGCTTCTTTTCTATAAGAAGATTCTCGCATTTTGGACAGCTGCGCGGTAAAGGCTTATCCCAAGAAATAAAGTCACATTCAGGGAAACGGTCACAGCCATAAAAAATTCGCCGTTTTTTACTCTTTCTCTCTATAATATTTCCTTCTTTACACTTCGGACATGTAACGCCAATCTCTTTAACAATTGGTTTTGTATTTCTGCAATCAGGGAAATTGCTGCAAGCCATAAATTTTCCGTAGCGACCCATTTTAAAGACCATTGGGTTTCCACATTGTTCACAATCTTCTCCTGCAGGCTCATCCTTAATTTCGATCTCTTGCATTTCTTTTTCTGCTATTTCTAGATGTTTTTCAAAATTAACGTAAAAATTATTGATAATTTCTATCCAATTTACCTTTCCTTCTTCAATATAATCCAGATCTTTTTCCATCTTTGCGGTAAATTCAACATCTAGAATATTCGGGAAAAATTCAAACATTAACTCATGAACAATTTCTCCAAGCTCAGTTGGGATAAATCGCTTATTATCTAACGCTACATATCCGCGCTTTTGAATGGTATCCAGAGTAGGCGCAAATGTGGAAGGGCGTCCAATCCCACGCTCTTCAAGTGTTTTTACTAATCGTGCTTCAGTATACCTTGGCGGAGGCTGCGTGAAATGCTGTTTCGGATCAATATCCTTTTTAATGACCTCATCACCCTCTTTAAGGTCAGGAAGCATTTTATCTTTTTCCTCAGCCTGATCATCAGTGCCTTCTACATACACTTTCATAAACCCAGGGAATTTCACCTTAGATCCCGTAGCTCTAAAAATAACATCGCCATTCATTAAGTCTACACTCATCGTATCCATAACGGCTGAAGCCATCTGACTTGCCACAAATCGCTCCCAAATTAACCTGTACAATCGCAGCTGATCTCTTGAGAGAAATTCTTTTAAACTGGCTGGCTCTTTCGTTACACTTGTCGGTCGAATAGCCTCATGGGCATCTTGCGTATTCGATTTCTTTTTCTCTTTCTTTTTATCCACCTGCAGAAAATCCTTGCCATAAGCTTCTTCGATAAATTGGGAAGCCTCTCCTTGAGCAACTTCTGAAATTCGAGTAGAATCCGTTCTCATATACGTAATTAACCCGACTGTTCCCTCTTTGCCAAGGTCGATTCCTTCATAAAGCTGCTGAGCAAGCATCATTGTTTTTTTCGCCCGGAAATTTAATTTTCTTGCTGCTTCCTGCTGAAGTGACGAAGTAGTAAATGGAGCAGCAGGATTCCTTTTACGTTCTTTTTTAGTAACTGATGTTACTTTAAATTTGTTCCCATTCATCTTACTTAATACAAGCTGAACAACATCTTTTGATTTTAAATCAAGCCTGTTAGTCCCTATTCCATAGAAAGATGCTTCAAAGCTGTCTTTTCCTTTTAGGAAATCGCCTTCAATGGACCAATACTCCTCAGGTTCAAAAGCTTTAATTTCTTTTTCCCTGTCAATAATTAAACGAACTGCTACAGATTGTACTCTGCCGGCACTTAAGCCCTTTTTTACTTTTTTCCATAATAAAGGGCTAATATTATATCCAACGAGCCTGTCAAGCAGCCGTCGCGCTTGCTGGGAATCAACGAGGTCCATATTAATAGGTCTTGGATGTTTAAACGATTCTTTAATCGCATCCTTCGTTATTTCATTAAAGACAACTCGGCAATCAGATGAAATATCCATATTAAGGCTGTGTGCCAAGTGCCAGGCAATAGCCTCTCCCTCACGGTCGGGGTCAGCTGCGAGATAAATTTTCTTTGCCTTTTTTGCTGCTGTTTTTAACTCCTTCAATACTGGGCCTTTTCCGCGTATTGTAATGTATTTCGGCTCGTACTGATTTTCTATGTCAACACCCATCTGACTTTTCGGAAGATCTCTAACATGTCCCATGGATGCTCTAACTTTATATTTTTTTCCAAGATAACGCTCAATCGTTTTCGCCTTTGCCGGCGACTCAACGATTACTAAAAACTCAGACATCAATAGTCCTCCTTAAGAGGGGATTTTAAAAGAAATATCAACTATTATTGTACAACAGTTTCATCTTTGTCAAACATTATTATCCAATTTAAAACGGTTTCATTAATTTATTAACGATTTATTATGGAATTTATCATTCTTAATTTCGAACGTCTGTTGCACAATGTATAACAGTTCCGAATTAAATTCAAGCCTTTTGAATAAAATCAGAAAAAATAATTCAATAATTCTATTCTAATAAAAGTAAATATTCTTTTTTTAGAATTATACAACAATTTCAAACAAAAAATACATATTTGTTTAATAAACTAATTCTTCTATTATATCTTCCGAAGATTTGACAAGCTTTGCCCCTTGTTGAATTAGCTCGTTCGTGCCAGCTGAATATGGACTAAAGATATTCCCTGGAAGGGCAAAGACTTCCCTTCCCTCCTGAACTGCATAGTTAGCCGTAATTAATGAGCCGCTCTTACTCTTAGCTTGTACAACGAATGTACCTTTGCAAATCCCGCTAATGATTCTGTTCCTCATAGGGAATTGCCATTTCATTGGTCTCGTAATAGGCGGATACTCTGAAAGGATTAATTGGTTTTTCATCATTTTAATAGAAAGTTCTCTATTCTCCTGCGGATAAATGTTGTACAATCCCCCCGCAATGACACCGATTGTTTTTCCCTTTAAATGAATGGCAGTTTCGTGGGCTATCTTATCAATTCCCGCTGCCAGCCCGCTTACAATCACAATTTTATTTTCAATTAATTTAGGAAAGAACCTTTGAATAGCATCTTCCCCATAGTCATTATACTGCCTTGAGCCAACAACTGCTAAATGCAAATGATTTTTCAGTAATGATAGATCGCCTTTCCCATAGAGGACCCAAGGGGGCTGATAAATTTCCTTTAATAATTCTGGGTATTCATCATCAAATATTGTAATCATGCTAATGCCATTTAATTGATACTGGCTAATTTGTTGAGGGATAAAATCTGAATGAAGATCATGAAGAATGGTAGAAGCAGTAGTGGTGTTTGTATTCTGGAGAAAAAGATCATGGAGAGTAAGGTTGTAAAGCCGCTTAAGCTCTGGATCAGCCTTTAAAATATTTAATATGGTTTTCCATCCTATCCCCCTGCAGTGGTGTAAATGAATTAATCTAAATTTAAAATCGTCCATTGGAAGCCTCCTAATCATAAATATTGCTCATGCAGAATAGCCCCCCTAAAAAAGGGGGGTCTGCATGAAGTTTTAGCTAATTTTCATTAGCGGATTAATGTGTTTTACACTTCTCATAAAGCCCTTTTTCTTTAAGGACTTTAATTAATGTTTCTCCCATTACAGATGGGGTCTCAGCAACTTCAATTCCACATTCATTCATGACGCGGATCTTTTCGTCAGCTGTTCCTTTTCCGCCTGAAATGATAGCCCCAGCATGTCCCATACGCTTTCCTGGAGGTGCAGTACGTCCGCCGATAAAGCCGACAACAGGTTTCGTCATATTCGCTTTAACCCACTCTGCAGCTTCTTCTTCAGCTGTTCCGCCGATTTCACCGATCATGATAACCGCATAAGTTTCTGGGTCTTCGTTAAAAGCTTTCAGAACATCGATGAAGTTTGTTCCGTTAACAGGGTCTCCGCCAATACCAACCGCGGTCGTTTGACCGATACCTGCTTGAGTTAACTGATGAACGGCTTCATATGTTAATGTTCCAGAACGTGAAACAACGCCCACATGACCTTTTTTATGGATATAGCCTGGCATAATTCCAATTTTGCACTCATCAGCAGTAATAACTCCAGGACAGTTAGGACCAACTAGACGAGTTTTCTTGCCTTCCATATATCGTTTAACCTTCACCATATCTAGTACAGGAATATGCTCTGTTATACAAATAGCAAGGTCAAGCTCAGCGTCAACAGCTTCTAGGATTGCATCTGCAGCAAATGGAGCAGGAACATAGATAACTGAAGCCGTTGCTCCAGTAGCTTTAACAGCTTCTTGAACAGTATTAAATACTGGTACACCTTCTACTTCAGAACCGCCTTTACCAGGAGATGTTCCTCCGACAATTTTTGTACCGTATTCTAACATTTGTTTTGTATGAAATAGTGCTGTAGAACCTGTAATTCCTTGCACCATAACTTTTGTATCTTTGTTAATAAATACACTCACGATTATTCCCCTTTCTGGTTTTCAGGTACACCGCTGTTTAAAGCTTAATAGCTTTCAGATGGTTTAGGTCATTACCCTACTAATGAAACGATTTTTTGTGCGCCGTCAGCCATAGAGTCAGCTGCAACAATATCAATGTCAGACTCAGCAAGAATTTTCTTACCTAAATCCACATTCGTACCTTCTAAGCGAACAACTAAAGGCACTTGTAAACCTACTTGTTTTGCAGCCTCTACTACACCTGTTGCGATTACATCACATTTCATTATTCCGCCAAAGATATTAACAAAAATACCTTTAACATTCTTATCAGAAAGGATGATTTTAAATGCTTCCGTTACCTTTTCTGCTGTAGCACCGCCGCCAACATCAAGGAAGTTAGCAGGATCTCCACCATAATGCTTAATGATATCCATCGTTGCCATTGCTAATCCAGCACCGTTTACCATACAGCCGATATTTCCATCTAATGAAATATAGCTTAGATCGTATTTAGATGCTTCGATTTCCTTTGGATCCTCTTCATCAAGATCACGATATTCTAAAATATCTTTTTGACGGTAAATCGCATTGCTGTCAAAGTTTAATTTTGCATCTAATGCCATTACCTTTCCATCACCAGTAACAACTAATGGGTTAATTTCAGCAATAGAACAATCCTTTTCAATATAAGCTGTATATAACCCCATCATGAATTTAACCGCTTGGTTAACAAGCTCTTTCGGAATATTGATGTTAAAGGCAATACGGCGAGCTTGGAAAGCTGTTAAACCGATAACCGGATCAATTTCTTCTTTGAAGATTTTTTCTGGTGTTTTTTCAGCAACTTCTTCGATTTCAGTTCCGCCTTCTTCAGAAGCCATTAATACAACGCGTGAAGTTGCACGGTCTAAAACTAAACCAATATAGTATTCTTTCTTTATGTCACAGCCTTCTTCAATAAGCAGGCGCTTAACTTCTTTACCCTCTGGACCCGTTTGATGAGTAACAAGTGTTTTCCCTAAAATTTCATTTGCATATGTACGAACTTCATCTATATTTTTTGCGACTTTTACACCGCCAGCTTTACCGCGTCCCCCTGCATGAATTTGTGCTTTAACTACACAAACCTCTGTGCCTAATTTCTTTGCGGCTTCCACTGCTTCTTCAACTGTAAAAGCAACGATCCCATTTGGAACTGATACCCCATATTGTCTGAGGACCTCTTTCCCTTGGTACTCATGTATATTCATTTCCATCCTCCTATTTGGTCAATCGTAAAATAGACTGCGATACCATTTTATATAATGACACATTCCTTGTCCACCATTATTAACAAAATATTATCTTTATTAAATTTTATTTTTTCCCGCCTCTTTATCAGCTTTATAGATAAATGCAAAAACCTCAGCAACTGCTTCATATAATTCCTCAGGAATTTGCTCGTTAATATTAAGCTTTCCTAAAAGTTCTAACAAAGATTGGTCTTCTTGGACAGGTATATCATGCTCACTCGCTTTTGCAAGTATACTTTCTGCTATTAATCCTTTTCCCTTCGCGGAAACATATGGCGCATCCACACCATTCTTATCGTAAGTCAATGCTACAGCTTCTTTACGATGCACATTATTTTGTTTTCTCATATCCGAAAATCAACCCCGTTATATTGATTTGGCAGCTTTAAGCCGGATAAGTTTTTTTTCTTTTCAATATGATTGCTCTTTTTATCTATTGGTTTTTCAAAATGAATAGTGGAAAGGTGATATTTAATGTCTTGTAATCTTTCCTTTAAATACGGGATATACCTATGAGCCAGGTTTTTTAAATCTTCACGATCATTTACTACTGAAATTGAAATGACCCTATTTTGAACATGTAAATCGACAATTGTTTCCTTTAAATTTTCAAGATTTAAATAAAATAAAACTCGGCAAAAATTAGAATCTATCTGACCATTTTCGGTTTTTCTTCCGCTCCATTGCATCGTCAAATCTGTCCTTTTATCCAAAAAGGTCAATGGTATTTGAAAGATTAATTGCTGGATGGGACCAGCCTCCTGCGAGAGTACCTGATACCCTGTTATTTTGTTTAATAGTTTCTCGGCAGCATTTTGAACGGGACCAGCTGCTTCCTCACTTAATAGATGCATTAGAATCGGTTTGAGAGTCTCCAATTTATTAATATTGAATGGCTCATTGTCTTTTATTAGCTTTATCATTTCATTTTCGTATGAAAATCCTATCGTTTTAATAGCGGTCTTTAATTCATCCTTTATGAATTGTGTATGTGACGCCTCGTTGTTTTGAAATAATGAAGACGTGGTTTTGCTTTCAGATAAACGAAGCTGATCGAGAATTAAGCTCAGCCGTTTGGAAGCATCGGATAACTCGCCTTTTTTTAATAGAGATTGAAGTTTGTCTAACAATGTGGAAATGGGTTCATCCTCTTGGATTGTGTATAAGGAATTTAACACATTTTTTGTAAAGGGCAACTGCTTAGACAAAACTGCATCAATAATCTTCAATCCGTCCAGCAATGTTTTGTCTTTTAGCCAGTCAGCCGCTATATGCATCGTTTCTTTCGTTATTGGGAGTTGTTTATTTTGAAAGAATTCCAGTAAGGCAGTATTCTCTTTTGAATTTGGGAGTGCAAGTTCTTTTAATATATTCCCATTAGCAGAAGCATTACCATTGCCGCTATTTGCCTCCAGCACTCTCAGGTGCACTTTCCCTTCACCTGACTGTACTTGAAACCAATGTCGCTCATGAACCGATAATGGAACTTCGAGCTGGGCGATTACTTTATTAGCCCCAACTAAAACCTCAGCAATCTGATTCGGAAATAACTTCATGACCTTACCGCTAACGATTTGCCCTGTCCTTAAAGTTAATGCAAGATTGTCACTTAATTGATTCTGATTTAATAGGGTTTGAACAAAATTTAGAGGCTGCAAATTTTCACCTTCTTATTTCTCTTGACCTATATAATTCTTTACTGGCGCAAAGCTTTTTCGGTGATGAGGAGTGATACCAAACATTTGAATGGCTGATAAATGTTCTTTTGTCCCGTATCCCATATTTGTAGAAAAGCCGTAAACGGGATATTCCCTTCCTAAATCAACCATTAATCGGTCACGAGTCACTTTGGCAATAATGGAGGCAGCTGCAATTGATATACTTTTGCCGTCACCCTTAATAATTGCTTCCTCTGGATACGGTGTACTTAGTTTAACAGCATCTATAAGAAGAAAATCAGGTTTAACCTTCAAACCTGAAATAGCTGAATGCATAGCTTTTTTCGAAGCTTCATAAATATTAATCCGGTCAATTTCTTCCGAATTAATCATTCCCACATGATAGTCTAATGCCGATTCTATAATATTCTCATAATATTCAATCCGTTTTTGTTCTGATAGCTTCTTAGAATCATCAAGCCCAGGCAAAAAGAAATCAGGCGGTAAAATAACGGCAGCCGCAATAACAGGACCAGCCAAAGGACCTCGACCTACCTCGTCAACCCCAGCAATATGAACAAAGCCTTCAGATCGATATTTTTTTTCATAGTATGTCATTTGAACATATTTTTCATAGGCTTTAACTTCTTTATCTTTTTTGTTATGCCATTTTTTTAATAGCTGTTGTACACCTTTTCGTTCATCCTTTTCGAGCATTTTCACAAATGTGCTATGAAGATCCTTTTCATTTGCAAGCTGTTTCTCGATCTCTCGTATGTTTAGTTTCTCCATGTTGATTCCCCTTTATTTCCATAATCTATGTATCGGCCTTTTTCAGAAAATATTAAAGCCCTCTCTGTTAAAGGAAGGGCCGTGAGTTATTTATGGAATTTTTATTCATTTTCTTCCGTTTGTTCTGCTGCCAAGGCTTTAGGCTCCTCTAAGGAAATATATCCCCACTTTTCGGTTCGAAACTCCCTTATAACGAGTTCAGTTACTTTATCATAGTCAATTTCTCCGCCAGCCATTAAGCAGCCTCGAAGTTTTCCTATTTCATTAAATAATTCTACAATATCTTCAGGAATCTCATTTAGCTTATAACGATCCTTCAGCCGATCAGGGTATTTCTGCTCGAGAAATCTTAAAGCATAAATAGCAATATCCTGTAAGTTTAATATCGTATCCTTAATTGCTCCTGTAAGAGCCAGCTTTAAACCGACTTGTTGATCTTCGAATTTAGGCCATAGAATTCCTGGTGTATCTAAGAGCTCTAATTCCTTCCCGACCTTTATCCACTGCTGGGCCTTAGTAACTCCCGGTGTGTTGCCAGTTTTTGCAATATTCTTTTTCGCCAGCCTATTAATTAAAGTTGATTTTCCAGCATTAGGGATCCCTACAATCATGGCACGAATAGCCCTCGGTTTTACCCCTTTTGCCTTCATTCGGTCAAATTTTTCTTTCAGAATATCTTGAGAGGCGGCCACGATTTCCTTCATGCCTTGTCCTGCCTGCGAATTAATGGCAAGTGCTCTCGTTCCTTCGTCCTGAAAATGTTTGATCCATTGCTTTGTCACTTCTTTGTCGGCCATATCAGCCTTGTTTAAAAGGACAATCCGCGGCTTATGCTGAATAATCTCATCAATCATCGGATTACGAGAAGAGTATGGGATTCTGGCATCTACCAATTCAAAAATAATATCGACTAGCTTTAGTTTTTCTGTAACTTGTCTGCGGGCTTTTGCCATATGTCCCGGAAACCATTGAATCGTCATAACTTATACCTCTTTCAAAATTGAATTGCAGATTATTTTACAATTCGAATGTCTTCTATTGGCCAATAAATAATACCTGTATTGCCTAATACCTTTTCCATTGGCACTGTCCCAATATGACGGCTGTCCTTGCTGTATCTACGGTTATCTCCCATAACAAACAGATGGCCTTCTGGAACCGTCTCTTGGCCAATCTTTTCTTGAAGCGTAAATGGTTCTGTTAGTGGTCCGTCAATGATTTGTTGCTTATACTCATCTAAATAAGGTTCATTATACGGTTTTCCGTTAACATAAAGAACATCATCCTTGTATTCAATGCGATCTCCCGGCAGCCCAATTACCCTCTTAATGTAGTCTTTATTTTCCGGTGCATGAAAAACAATAATATCAAAACGGTCTGGCTTTCCAACCTTATAGCTAAATTTATTTACAATCATCCGATCTTGATCATGCAAGGTTGGCATCATAGATAATCCATCTACCACTATAGGAGCGAATAAAAAGTATCGAATAATGGCCGCTAATAAAACTGCAATTACTAACGCTTTAGACCATTCCCATAATTCATTTTTCTTCTTTGTCATTATTTCCCCACCAATCTCAGTAAAAATCTATAGGCTGTCCTATCAACTGAGGGCACTTTTGTACCCGCATTTTTATTGTACAAAAATCCTTATCAACATTCACACTTTGGACCCTATGTCATTATTATTTAACAATTATGTAATATTATAAGCTAAGAAAAAGGAGCTTGTAGTTACAAGCTCCTTCCTTTTTCTTAGATTATCGGATTTCTTTAATACGAGCTTTTTTACCACGTAGGTTACGTAGGTAGTAAAGTTTCGCACGGCGTACTTTACCGCGGCGAAGAACTTCAAGCTTCGCAATCTTTGGTGTGTGAACAGGGAATGTACGCTCTACGCCTACACCGTAAGAGATCTTACGAACTGTGAAAGTTTCGCTAATTCCACCACCACGACGCTTAATCACGACTCCTTCGTAAACCTGAATACGCTCACGAGTTCCCTCAACAATACTTACGTGTACACGTACAGTATCACCAGGACGGAACGCAGGAACATCCGAACGAAGTTGTTCTTTTGTGATTTCTTCGATTAATTTATGCATCGTTTTCAACTCCTTCCAACAGACGCTCATGCACATCTTTTCTTCTACATTGCAGCGGAACATCTTTATAGGACAAAAAACTGAAATAGTCCAGCCTAAGTCACAAAGAGTATTCTATCATAAATAAGCTCCAACTTCAATGTTATTTCTGTTCATTTTTTATTTCTTCCAGCCATTTTTTTTGCACATCAGTTAAATGAATATGTTCTAATAAATCTGGCCTGCGAGTGAATGTTCTTCTTAATGATTCCTTCGTTCTCCATTCATCAATTAAGCGATGATTGCCTGAAATTAGAATATCTGGCACTTTCATTCCTCTGAAGTCAGCAGGCCGGGTATAATGCGGATGCTCAAGAAGGCCTGTACTAAAAGAATCCTTGCGGTGGGATTCCTCATTTCCAAGGACACCAGGAAGGAGACGAACTACACTGTCAATAACTACCATAGCTCCGAGTTCCCCACCAGTTAGGACAAAATCACCGATGGATATTTCATCCGTCACCACATGCTCACGAATCCTCTCATCATAACCTTCGTAATGGCCGCAAACAAAAATAAGATGATCCAACCCTGCGAGCTCCTCTGCTTTATTCTGAGTGTATCTTTCCCCTTGCGGACAGAGAAGGATGACTCTTGGATTGGATTTGCCTTTCTCACGTAAATCTGCAACAGCATCAAAAATCGGCTGTGGCTTTAACACCATTCCTGCACCGCCGCCATAAGGATAGTCATCTACGGTTTGATGCTTATTATCAGCATACTCCCTAAAGTTAACGACATTATATTCAACAGCATTATTTTCTGCTGCTTTTTTTAAAATAGAATGGCCAAAGACTCCATTAAACATTTCGGGAAAAAGTGTTAGAACATCGATTTTCATCATGATAGCAGTCCTTCAATTGGATCAATTATGACCATCTTTGCATTCACATTAACCTCTTTTACAACCGATTCAATATATGGAATTAGAATTTCCTTGCCGCCTTTGCCTTTTATTACCCATACATCATTTGCTCCTGGCGAGAGAACTTCACTGATTTTCCCAATTTCTTCGCCATCTATCGTGGTTACGATGCAGCCGATAATTTCATGGTAATAAAATTCATCCTCATCTAAAGCACCAAGCTGGCTCTCTGGAACCTTTAAAATTCCGCCTTTCATGTTTTCAACTTGATTAATATTGTTGTAGCCATCAAAGGTAACTAAATCGAAGTTTTTATGTGTTCGATGCGATTTAACGGTTAATTCAAGAGGGCTCTTAGATTGAGGCATAAATAAAAATAATCGATTCCCAGACTTATATCTTTCATCTGCAAAATCAGTCTTTGAAATGATTCTCACTTCTCCTCTAATGCCATGGGTGTTCACTATTTTTCCAACATTAAACCATTTTTCCAATTGCCTTCACCTCTAACGTATGTCCTGAACGATTCCGTCTTTAATAATGATTGTTTTTCCGCTTTGAATATCTTCCCAGCGATCTCCAATTTCAATATCAATAATGGCATTGACTTCTTTTTCTTTAAGTTCGCTTCCTAGTGGTAGTATATGTAATTGTTCAATTTGAAAATCTAGAAGCTTAATCTTTTCCTTGCGCGTTTGAATTTCTTTCTCAAATTGCTTCTTTAAATTGGCAGCATTGAATTTTTTAGACTTTTCTTGTTTTTTCATCTCGAATCGAAGCTGATCGCATTCTTTTTGGAGCTGCAGCTTGTTAGAGTGATATTTATTTAATAGTTCACTTTTACTATTTTCGGTAAGAACTTGTTTAACCACGACAGATTGAATGATTTTCATCTTTAATGCCTCCTAAGGCTTTAATCGTGCATTAGTTCTGAATAAGTGACTGAAGAATCATGTAATTGGCAAAAAGGAGGGGACCTAAAGGGACCCCTCCTTTTTGCTAATTAAGCATGGCATAAAATCTGCCAATACTTTCGTATGTTTCAGTTATAGCGCTTAGAGAAGCATTATTCACTGATTTCTAGAAAAACCTTTTTCTGCTGTGATGATCCTGCTGCATAAACAACAGTTCGTATTGCTTTCGCAACGCGCCCTTGCTTCCCAATTACTTTCCCCATGTCATTCTTGTTGACAGAAAGCTGATAGGTTACGCGGTTGTCTTCTTCAAGTACATTCACATGCACTTCGTCCGGAAAATCAACAAGGGGCTTAACAATCGTTTCGATAAGCTCTTTCATCTTATTAGAAATTACTTGCCGTTTTTAGCGTTATGGAATTTCTCCATAATGCCTTGCTTAGAGAATAAGTTACGAACAGTGTCAGATGGTTTTGCACCAGTTTGAAGCCATTTAAGAGCAAGCTCTTCATTAATATCAACGATAGCTGGCTCAGCTACTGGATTGTAAGTTCCTACTGTTTCAATGAAACGTCCATCACGTGGTGAACGAGAATCAGCTACAACGATACGATAGAAAGGAGATTTCTTTGCTCCCATACGTTTTAAACGAATTTTTACTGCCATAATTTAAAGCACCTCCGAATAGTTTCACACAAGATAGTATATTATCAGATATTCAATAAGTTTGTAAAGGGTTTATTCTTTACAGTACAAAAAAACTTTCTAAATGGATTAAAAAGGATTAAATGGAAGTTTAAATCCACCCTTTTTCTTCCCTTTTTGCTGCATTCCTGACATTTGCTTCATCATTTTCTTCATATCTTCAAATTGCTTCAGCAAACGGTTTACTTCAGGTACAGTTGTGCCGCTTCCCTTTGCAATTCGCTTCCGACGGCTTGCATTAATCGTTTCTGGATGAATTTTCTCATCCTTTGTCATCGATCTAATAATGGCTTCAACCTGTGAAATTTGCTTTTCATCAACTTGAAGCTTGTCTAAGCCTTTCATTTTGCTGGCTCCGGGAAGCATTTTCAGCAATTCATCCAATGGCCCCATACTGCGAACCTGGCTTAACTGCTCTAAAAAGTCATCAAACGTTAAGGAAGCTGTGCGCATTTTTTGCTGCATTTCTTTCGCTTTTTCTTCATCAACGTTCGCCTGGGCTTTTTCAATAAGAGTAAGAACATCACCCATGCCTAAAATTCTTGATGCCATTCTTTCAGGATGGAATGGCTCAAGCGCATCCAATTTCTCACCTAAACCAACAAATTTAATAGGAGTATTCGTGACGGAGCGAATAGATAGAGCAGCTCCTCCACGAGTATCACCATCAAGCTTTGTCAGTACGACACCAGTTAATCCAAGCAGCTCATTAAAGCTTTGCGCTACATTAACAGCGTCTTGACCTGTCATTGCATCAACGACTAGGAAGATCTCATCTGGTTTAGACAACTCTTTAATTTGCTTAAGCTCATCCATCAACGCTTCATCAACATGTAATCGTCCCGCCGTGTCAATCAAGACATAATCATGATGATCTTCCTTTGCCTTTGCAATGGCTTGCTTAGCTATTTCGACAGGGCTCACCTTGTCTCCTAATGAAAAAACAGGCATACTTAGCTGTTTCCCAAGAGTTTCGAGCTGCTTAATAGCAGCTGGACGATAAATATCAGCTGCAACCAGCAATGGGTTTCGGTTGTACTTCTTACGAAGCAAGTTCGCAAGCTTACCGGTTGTAGTGGTTTTACCTGCCCCTTGTAAACCAACCATCATAATGACAGTCGGCGGACGGTTAGAGACAGCAATTTTGCTTTGCTCGCCACCCATTAACTGAGTCAATTCTTCTTTAACGACTTTAACAACCTGCTGCCCTGGTGTTAAGCTCTTTAACACTTCTTGCCCGACAGCCCGTTCACTTACTTTTTTGACAAATTCTTTGACGACCTTAAAGTTAACGTCTGCTTCTAATAATGCAAGACGAACATCTCGCATCATTTCTTTTACATCCGCTTCATTTACTTTCCCTTTGCCGCGGATCTTCTGGATTGTATTCTGCAGTCGGTCGGCTAATCCTTCAAATGCCATGTTGCCGCCTCCTAATCTAATTTCTCAAGCTCAGCAATCATTGAATCCATTACCTTTTGAAACTCGGGATTTTCTTTAAGAATATCCTTCATGCTTGCAATCAGCTTACTTCGCTCTTGAAATTTTTGAAATAATAACAGCTTTTCTTCATACTCTTCAAGCATTGCTTCGGTGCGTTTAATATTGTCGTAAACTGCTTGACGACTGACATCATACTCCTCTGCAATCTCTCCAAGCGAAAAATCATCCAGGTAATAAAGGGACATATAGCTTCGTTGCTTAGGAGTCAACAACGATTGATAAAAATCATAAAGATAATTCATTCTCGTTGTCTTTTCTAACATCCCTACTCCCCCTTGTTAAGTGAAAAGCCTTTACAAACATAGTTTACCTAGGACATTTGAATATGTCAAGAAATTATCTTTACATTCCGAATTAGTCAAAAGTAAACTTGTAAATATTGTCTTAATAGCCATAATCTTTAATTCTTCCGTTTTTTTGCTTCAAGCAGCCTCTTCATTCTTTCAGCACGTTCTTCTGCTGAAGCTTGAACCTCTTTTTGTACTTTCTTCGGCCTAATTTGTTTCATTTTATCATTTGTTTGCGGGTTCTTCACCGATTTTTCTTCAATATTAACAGTGGGCTCCTCCTTAATAGGAAATGCCTGTTTTATTTTTTCTTTACTATCCAAACTGCTTCCCCGTTTTTCCAATTTCGTTTTTCTATTGTGACTGAATATAGTAATTAACCCAAATCGTCTGATTGCGATATCGATAAAAAATAGCAAAAAGGCAGCTAGAATTAACCATTGACTTATTGGCTGCTTCTCATATTTTTTGGACAATAGGGGCCTAAAGGTTTCCTTTTCGGTCACTAAAGCTTTTCCCCCGGTCTTTTTAGCTAATTCCGTAAGAAGGGCTTCATTCGGACCATTGATTAAATACTCATCTGAATATGGAACAGTGAATCCAGTTTGATAAGTATGAATTGATCCGTCTTGATTTGTTTGCTTTACACTTAGAAAAAACATACCTGACGAATTTGGCATAGAAAGCTCGTATTTTCCTGGAGCCACAAGCTTTGTATTCGTATTAAGGACTTCCCCGCTCTCTGAAACGAGAGAAGCTTCAATTGGCAAAGTCTGGTTTGTTGCTGATTCTAATGTTAGAATCGGATTGCCATCTTCCTTAGAAAATTGAATTCGATATGGCTCGCTTTCATACTGAGGAAGAGTCTTTGTCACAAGCTGATTAATAAATAGCGGCCAGTTTTCCCAGCGAGCCCAGTCACCTGACCATTTTCCTGAAAAATCAGATGTAAAGGCAATCGTATACCCCATACCATATTGCCATTCCGCAACGATCGGATCTTCCTTTTCACTTAAAATAGGCACCTGTGCTCGGCCCTTTGATGTTGTGGCAATGTATGCGTTCATATTCGGAACCCCATCCTGAAATAATTTTGACCAGTCAGGAAAGGGCTGGATACTAGAAAAAAAAGGATTGTCCTCAATATATGTTCTAGTTGCCATGACAGTTTCACGTGAGAGAATGCTTGGGATCACCGAAGAATCTGTCACATCATAGAAACGGCCAGATCCCATATTGGCTAAATCCTCTAGGAGACCTCGATCAGCATCGCTTCCTAACGCTACTGTTGACAGGGTAATATTTTTTTCCTTTCCCCTTTCAATTAATCCCTCATAATCACCCCCGGGCGCTTGACCATCCGTCAGCAGGATAATATGCTTTCGCTGCAGCTTCAGATCCTCTAGCTCCTGAAAAGCGAGCTCCAAAGAAGAATAAATTTCAGTTCCGCCGCCTGGTGTAACAGATCGAATTTGATCGGCCGCTTTTTTCTTATCTTTTAAGGGCTTTGTTTCAACAATTACCCAAGGACGGTCATCAAAAGCAATAAAGCCAAGGGTATCCTCTTCCCGCAATAATTCTACAGATCTTGCCGCTGCTTCTTTTGCGAGTTCAAGCTTTGATCCTGCCATACTTCCAGACCGATCCATTACAATCATCAGACCGAGAGAAGGCATCTCTTGTTTCCCTTTAAGATCCATATCTACAGGCAAAAGCTTTTCGATAGGTGTTTTAAAGTACCCTCCTAGACCAAAGCTTTCCTCCCCTCCTGCCATCACAAAGCCAGTACCAAATTCCTTTACTGCTTTCTCAATCATATTCATCTGGCTCTCTGTAATGACGGTTGCTGGTACGTTATTGAAAATAATAGCTTGGTACTGAAGATAGCTTGATAGTGAAGTCGGAAGTTTTTCCGGCGAAATAGTTTCAGCCTCTACTCCAGAATTACTTAAAATAGCTTCTAAACTGCCGCCATCTTTTCCTTGAACAATTAATATTTTAGGTGTCCCTTTAACGTTTGTAACAGAATGCATCATATTATTTTCTATAAAAGTATCGTTTTCGGCAGCAATCTCACCCTTATATACTGTAAGTCCCGATGTATCCGCTTTGTGAGTAAAAGTATAGACATTCTTTCCTTCCTTCACATGAACGATCTCTTTGAGAATTTCTTGATAATTTACTGAGAGCCGAATGACGGCATTTTTATCAGCGTTGCTATCAATGATAAAGGAAACTAGTGCCTCCTCACCTTTATACAGTGAAGGAGGAACATTTATCTCAGATAATGACATATCTTCCCCGACATGATTTTTTAACAGAACATAATCAAGTTCAATATTGCGATTTTTAAGAAGATTAGCCGCCTCCTCACTGTTCCCTATCGTCTCATTTCCATCCGATAGCAGCACGATTCTGCCGCTGGAATTAGGAGGAATTAATGATGCTGCAAACTGCATTCCAGCTTCTATATTTGTTTCACCATCATCGATCTCGCTATTAAATTGCTGAACCGGATTCTTTCTGATTCCAGTATTTTGTTCCAGTGAAACATTTTCACCAAAAGTGACTACAGCGAAAGAATCATCCTGTTGCTTATCCATGACACTCTTTTCAATCCATTCAAGAAGCTGGTGGTCAGATTGGCTGACACTTGCAGAACGGTCAGCTAGAAAAACAACCGTTTCGCCCTTTGCTGGAAGTAATATTTGCGGGACCGTTAAGGCAAAAATTAATAGAGCAAATATAGTCAGTCTAATACTTGCTATCCAATAGGATTCCTTGGAATGAATTTGATTTTTATGCTTAAGGTATAGATAGACTGCCAATACTGCAGGAATTAGCAGCAAAAATAGAATGGGATAATTAAACTCTATGCCCACGCCTGAATACCTCCCATTCTAAAGCAATAAAACATAAAGCTATCAAGGCAAGCCAAAACCAAAGTTTATCATTCGGGTTTTCCCTTTTCCCATTCTCTTGAGCTTGCTGCTCATTGAAATGAAAAGCTAGCTCCGTCATTGGATGTTTCTCCCGATCGTCAAGCAGGACTGAAAAATAGAATATTTTATTTCCTGAAACAGCCTGATAGGTGCCTGGCTCAATAGGTGCTTTAAAGCTTTCCTTCGTTAAATCCAAAGAAAATAAATTATTATCTTCGTTATTGAAAATTTCGATGCTGTGATTTCCTTGACTAATGTTCAACCATTTTTCCTCACCTGGTCCAAAGTAACCTAGAAAGTCTGTCTGCTTCGAAAGCCACTCGTATGCGTTATATAGAAAAATTGGAAAGCTTGGCTGAAGTGGCCAATCAGAATCCGATAATGAAAAGTTTACGATGATGATGGGGTAGCCATTTACTTGTCCCCTTTGGATTAATGGCAGATTGCCGCTTCTTAAAATCGTTTCCCAATCACCCTGTAATTCCTTCGATGCTGCATCAATATATATTTTTCCATAATCAACATATTGAAGCAGCCGATCATCTTTCGCTGCCAACGGTTCAGACAGCTTTATTTTGTCATTGTTTGTATTGAAAAAAATTATTGGCTGTTCGAGTTGTTTTGGCAACTCGGTGCCTTCCGACAAGAGGATTCCTTGGACATGGTCAGCATTACCTGTACTTGTTTGCAGTAGCTCCGCCCCGATTGTTTGAAAACCTTTTATTGCAAATGGGTTTACCTCTCCTACTGTATATACCTTTGGATTACTTTCTGTATAAATTGAGGTTGAGAAATTATCGGCTTCATATCCATCTTGAGTTAAGATCATTGCTTCGTAATATGGCTTCTCAGGCAGGGAAGGAATCTGCACGACATATTGCTGCTCCCCTTCGATAGTAAACTTTTGTTCGAAAAGCTCATCTCCTTCACTTTTCACTATAAAATCAATTTCCGTCTTTTCATTTGATTGATTTTCAATTAAAGCAACACCAGTAATATGTCCATCAACAGGTGCAACCCCAAATGAAACAAGTGAAGCATTGTTGACATCCTCCCCGATATTATGAACCTCAACATATTGATCCTTCATAGCCTCTTCAACATTTGACTTCGTAACTCCGTCTGAAAAAATATGGATGGACGTATCCTTTTCAGTAGAAAGCGAGGCTGCTAGGTTCATTGCTTTATCCATCTGCTCATGCTCATAGGTCAATTGCAAGCTATTGACTAGCTTTTTTATGACAGTAGCATTCCTTTCATGGCTTAAAAGAATTTCCGGCTTTTTCCCCGCTTTTATCAAGGTGACCTCCTGCCCTTCAAGCTTTTCTACTAAATTAAGCATTTTCTGCTTTGCTATATCAAAGCGGCTGCTTTTTTCAAATTTAGCTGACATAGAGGCTGAAGAATCAATAATCATGATGACATGATCCCCCTTTATAACGTTCTCAAACCAAAACGGTCGGACAAGTGAAAACATTAACAGTAGAAGGGCTAACAGCTGGAGCCAAAATAATAAGTTTTGTTGAAGCTTCTTAAGCCAAGGAGATGCTTGCCACTCATTTAAAACTTGTTCCCAAAGAAAGTTAGAGGAAACAGATTTCTCCACATATTGCTTCCGGAAAAAATAAAATAATATGACGGCAGCTATAAAAACACTTAATAGAAAAAACCACGGATTTAAAAATTGCATAGCTTCACCTCAGTTGATTAACCCTTTCCCGGAAAAATCATGAAATAATATGGATTGTATATCCCGGTTATCACTTGCGAGTACATACTGTCCGCCAAATTTCCGGCATAAACCTTCTAAATTTCGATTATGCTCTTGGATTCGTTTTTCGTATTCTACTATGATGGACGGACTCATGCTGACATTCACAATTGAATCTGTTTCAACATCAATTAATTTCATATCCCCTGAAAATCGAGGAGAAATTTCTTCACTGCTAAGTACTTGTATAAACCAGACTTCTTGCTTATAGGCTGCTAATTTTTTCAGCAAATTTTCTATTTCGTTTAAAGGCTCTAGACCGTCCGTAATAATAATTGAAAGCTGCTGCGTTTTTACAATTGATTTATTCAAGTTCTTAATAAACTCTCCGGTCCTTTCGGCTTCATCCAGCTGGAGAATTTCTAAAAACGTTCGCCTGCTATAGACAGCCCCCTTCCTCTTAACAGGATGGATGCCTCTTGATGAAACAGGAGTAAAAAACAGTCTGTCTTCACTATTTAACACAATAAAACTTAGTGCTGCTCCTAAATACTTAGCTAGTTCCCATTTTTTACTTATTTTTCTCATTGAGGAGGTTGCATCAAGATAAATAGCAATAGACAGTTCCTGTTCGTCTAGATACCTTTTAATATAATGCTTTTGTGTTCTTCCGTAGACATTCCAATCAATTTGACGAACATCGTCACCAGGCTGATATGCCCTAAAATCCGAGAATTCTAAAGAAGACCCAAACTTGCTAGATTGTCTTGAGCCTTTATGGAAGCCTCGCTTTTTCGTCTTAACCATTAATCTCTTTTTCTGTAATTTACTAATGAGCGCATGCTGATTGTTCATTATCCTCTTGCTCCCTGTCCAAGATTATCTAGTATATGTTCGATAATCTCATCAGCCGTCATGCCATTTGCCTCCCCTTCGAAGTTTAAAATGAGGCGATGTCTTAATACTGGCTTAGCCACATGCTTAATATCACCAATAGAAACATGATATCTTCCTAAGGAAATGGCTCTTGCTTTAGCTAGGCTAATTAAGCTTTGAAGACCACGTGGCCCGCTTCCATACTGAACGAATTGCTTTACTAATTCTGGTGCTTCCTCGGAATCGGAGTGTGTAGCTGAAATTATATTTACAGCATAATCAATAATGTCTTCTGAAACTAATACCTCTTTAGTCAGCTGCTGAAGTACTATGACATCCTGTACTTTAGCCATTTTTTCAAATTGGACAGTTTCCGTTCCTGTCGTTCGTAAAACAATTTCTTTAAGCTCCTCTTTAGACGGATAATGAACTTGCACTTTACAAGTAAAACGATCAGTTTGAGCCTCCGGCAAAGGGTAAGTCCCTTCCATATCAATTGGATTTTGCGTTGCCAATACGAAAAACGGGTTTTCCATACGTTTTGTTTCACCCATAATGGTAACGGTTTTTTCCCCCATCGCTTCCAGCAGGGCACTTTGTGTTTTTGGGGTGGCTCTGTTAATTTCATCAGCCAAAACTATATTTGCAAATAATGGTCCTTTATGAAAAACAAAATTTTGTCTTCCTGCTTCATCTGGCTGAAGAAGCATCGTTCCTGTAATATCGGATGGCATAATATCTGGTGTAAATTGAATACGGGAAAATTGCAGATCCATGCATTCAGATATCGTTTTGATCAGCATTGTTTTTCCTAATCCAGGAAGCCCTTCTAATAGCACATGACCACCAGCTAATATGCTCCATAGTACTTGATCTATTACCTCATTTTGGCCGACAATAAATGATTGGATTTCATCTTTGACCTTTGAGATTGTTTCGGCAGCAAAGGTAAATTGCTGCTCCTTTTCTGTTGTTGAAGTCATTTTTGTCACTCCTTGTTCGGATCTATATTTGTAAAGTAATTTTTAACGATTTCCTCTAAATCGGCTGGTAGTTTGTACCGGTCCGTACTTTGCCGGTATGCATGTTCATATGTTTTAAATACCTCGTCATAAGGTTTGATAGACCCTTTTAGGACTGGTCCAGAACCTTCTGTTTGCTCGACCGGGCTCCCTTCTCCAAGACCGCCTTTATCTGTTTCGATATTTGTCTGACCGTCTAAATGATCAGGGATTGTAAGCAACTCACGAGAGCCTTGCCCTTTGCCAGCTCCCAAACCGCCAGAACCGCTGCCACTTCCCGAACCAGAACCGCCGGAGCCAGAACTGCTGCCATTTCCTGAACCAGAACCGCCAGAGCCAGAACCGCTGCCATTTCCTGAACCGCTTCCTGCTCCATTACCCTGTCCACTCCCTGAACTGTTTCCGCCAGACGGTCCTTGAGGGTTTTGGCCAGGCTGCTGTCCATTGCTACTTTGTCCACTTGGCTGACTTCCTGAAGGATTAGCTCCAGTACTAGGTTGACCTGAAGGGGCGAAGGCAAGCTTACCGGGAGGAATCCCATTTGAAGCCATTTGATTTTGCATCGCTAATCCTGTTTTTTGTAAAGCCTGCTGTGCAGCGGCTAGCTGGGCTAGAAATTCCTCAGAATTAAGTGCACTTTCAATCTGTTCCATTAATTTAGCAAGTTCCTCTTCAGTGAGCTGGCGATCATTTTCGGCTAATTGATTAAAGGCCATCTTCTGTTCTTCTGTAAGGCCACTCCATTTTTCATTTAACTTAGCCAATTCCTTTTCAATGGCTTTTAAGTTTTTTTCATTTAGGAGCTTTTCTAAATCCGACAATCCATTATTTTTTAATTCATTCTTCCAGTTTTCAAGTGCCATTTGTTTTTCTTTTTCTTTCAGAGCCTTTAATTCTAATTCCTTTTTCTGTTTAGCTAGCTCTTTTAATGCTTCCTCTGCAGATTTCTTTTCTGCCATTTTATCCGCTGCTTCCTGTAGAGCTTTTTTCACTTCTGGATCTTTTTCCTTTTTGATTTCTTCCTTTAGTTTTTTTTCAGCCTCTGCTACAAGCTTGATTTCCTTCTCCTTCTGCTTTGCCAGATTAATGTTTTCATTCGGAGAAACAAAAAGAAATATAGCTGCTGCTGTGAATGCGAGACTTAAAAACAGCCATTTAGGATAAAAAAAATGTTTTTTTCTCTTATAAACCATTTCACTTGTGTTCTTCATGTGCTTAACAGCATCAGATAACTGAAGGGCAGCAATGACTCCTTCCGTTTTTAAGAAGCTGTATGCTGTCAAAACCCGATCATCTTGTACAAAATGGTTATAAATGATGGCGGCTTCGTATTTTTTTGGACGTTTTCTCCAAATACGAATGATAAAAATGATAAAAAGTGTAAGCATAATAGAAAGGAAATAATAGTTAACAAAAGGAATAACAATAAATCTTGCCAGCACTAGCAGAAAAAGGGACAGAGCTCCTGCAAATACAAGCAGAAGCTGAACCTCCTTTATGATTAACTGAACGAGCAGCTGTTTCTGTATGGGCCTCAACAGTTTTTCAAATTGCTTGCGATCCTCCATTGGTTTCATTCCTTATCTGTTCATCCCTTTTTCATATTAGGACGCAGTTTTTTAATACTAATGAAAACAGCACCGATAATGATGACTGTATACGATAGTAAATAAGAGATCCATAAAGGGAATTTAATCCCTGTTGTATTCGTAATTTCCCTTGAAATTTCAGGCTCAAAAGTACTTAGCAGAATGATGGGCGGATTTAGCATCGCCGCAAAATAAGCTAATGGGCTTGTTGACGGTGTTCCAGTGTATCCATAGCGATTAGCGAATTGCATAAATACAAGCGCCAAAAATGCAGTTCCGCCTGCTAAAAATAATGTAACACCATAAGCGGTCACCATCGAAACAATCGTTTTCCTAATAAGTGTTGATAATAGTACACCTACACTGCCAAAAGCAATCATCGTGAAAATATAAAAGGAAATCGTAATGAACACCTGTCCAGGGGAAATTCCTCCGAACAGAAAAACGAAGCTGTAAAGCGGAAGTCCCGCAATAATTAATAAAAGTAAATAAGAAATGGACGATATGAGTTTACTAAGGATAATGCTGGCCGAGCTTTGTGTCGTTGTCAGCATTATATTCAATGTCTGTCTCTCACGCTCACTGCTAATAACACCTGCTGTTAGTCCAGGTGTAATAAACAGGACTAAAGCGAGCTGAAGAAAAGAGAGCATGATGAATATCGTCCTGCTTTGGTCTGGCTTGAAAAACCCATGTGAGTTCGATAATGACTCAATAAACACAAATCCGACAATGATTAATCCAAGTGCCAGCAAATAGAAGAGAATGCCAAGAAAGCTTTTAAAAGATCGGAAACGAAGCTTAAATTCCTTATTCAGAACAGGGTTGATAACAAAATTTTTCATGACAGTTCTACTCCCTTAGTAATTTCCATAAATACATCTTCTAGGTTCGTCTCAATTTCCGAAAAGCTTGTTATTGCTATGTTGTTTATGATAGCCTTTTTCAGTAATTCCGTTTGCTCAAGGGCTGAGCCTTTGTATATAAATTGCAGGGAGTTTTCCTCCTCTCCTTTATTTAATTTTGTCACATTTGGATCATCTTCAAAAAAGGCTGCCGCTTTATCGAGATCCTGATATGTCTTAACAATAATCAGTTTCTCTCCTTTTAACTTCGCTTGAATGTCCGAAACTGATCCTTCAGCAACAAGCTGACCTTGATCAATAATTCCAATCGTATCGCACATTTCAGCAAGCTCTGGCAGAATATGTGAAGAAATTAATATTGTTTTTCCCATACTCTTTAATTCCTTTAATATTTCTCGCATTTCTACACGTGCTCTTGGATCCAGTCCAGAGGCAGGTTCATCTAGGATCAACACTTCAGGGTCATGGATTAAGCTTCTGGCCAAACATAAACGCTGCTTCATCCCTCTGGACAGTACGTCAACATAGGAGTCCTGCTTATGAGATAAATTGACAAGATCCAGCAATTGAGGAATAAGCTTTTCTCTTTCTTGCAAAGGAATCCCATAGCTTGCACCATAGAAATGTAAATATTCTATTGTCTTGAGCTGATCATAAACACCAAAGAAATCTGGCATATACCCTAGCTGTCTTCTAACCATCTTCGGTTCTTTTTGAACGTTATACCCGTTTATATAAGCTGTCCCTGAACTCGGGGCAAGCAAAGTAGCTAAAATCGAAAAGGTTGTTGACTTTCCAGCGCCATTCTGCCCGACAAATCCGAAAACAGAGCCTTTATCAATTTGCAGATTAAGTGAATTAAGCGCTGTAAAATTTCCGTATCGTTTTGTTAGGTCGATAATTTCAATCACGGTGTCACATCCCCTTTAATAGTGATCGCCGGTAATTGAACATGTGGATCACCTTTTGCATTTTTTATGAGCAATAACTTTATTTCGCCTTCCTTTGAAATAAATTGCTGAAGATTGTTTTCATCAGTAAGAGTGAGGCTTCGTTTATCCGCTTCAATTGGTAGCCATTCTCCAGTGTCAAAATTGAATACGGAATACTGAATCAGTTGACTATTCGTTTTTATAGCCATTTCATTTAACTTTATGCCTCTATCTACTAATTGTTTTGGCAGCTGAACAATATACTCATACTCTCCATCATCCATAGCCATTTCCCGATTAGATCCATTGATCATTCTTTCAAAAATATGTCCTTTAAGTACATTAACATGGGAACTTAGCATCTCGTTTTTAATCGTGACTGCTCCCGAGAACTCATGTTCAGCATGAAACGATTGTACAATAAGATTTGTATTATCCTGTTTTTCTTTTTTGCCCACCATATTAACATCTAGAATAGCATCTTTCGTAAATCCGCCAATAATCGGTTCATTTTCAGTTCCATTTATTAAAATAAAGTTCGAGGCAACATATTGTAATCTTTCTCTTCTCATTTTATTGATATCTGTATTTTGATAGGAATAGTTAGGGCCTCCAGCACCAGCAGGCTTTGTTAGAAGCGCCTGTTTCATTTGTTTATCAACCTGTAATGACTTACCCTTCTTCAATGCACCTAAGCCAATCTTTTCATTTCCTGACCAAATAAAAATTTCCTCGAAATCATAGTCAAAACCGTTGTGAATCGTCCCTGTCAACTGACTATTTTTAAGTTTCAGATCTGTAGTAAAGCTGCCCTCTGTTTTCTTGCTTGCTTTTCCATACAGAGTTTTAGATGACCAGTAGCCTACTTCCGGGAAGACGATATCAGTAGTTTTGCGTTTTTCCTCAAACACCGCAATCCTCGCAGCATCATAGCCATTCATATTCTGTGTACTTGTAACAGCTTTAAAATCTTTTGGAATTGAAAGGGTATATTCCCCGCTTTTATTCGATAATAGTGTTGCTGCTTGTAATCCTGTTAATTGTTTATCCGATACTCTGTAAACGCCCATTTGATTGAGTTGCGGCTTCGCTATCCGGTCTTTTGCGCCTATTCCAAACACAATAGCAGCCATAAATAAAGCTATTGAAGGAATAATCCACCATGAATGCTCCCTTTTATCCATTTTCCGCAAAACAAAATATAATAGGGGCACAATGACGATGATATATCCACCTAATAAAGCAATAAGCTGAACGATTGAAAAATGGCTGGCAGGGAAAAACTCATTTGCCTCTACAAATTCCCAATATAGTGAGCCATAAAAATCTGGGCCATATCTGCCTGAAAACATATTCGTTTTTTCAGCTTCATTCAAGAACTTTGCAAACCAAGTACTGTAACCCTTCCATGAGGATAAAGGTTCATCACCAAGAGAAAAACCTGTCTGTAAAATAGTGCCATCTCCAACTTTAGTTTTGGCAGTTATTGGAATTGAATCACTCTGATCAATAATGTCGGCTGTTTTTTCTACTGATCCAGTAAAAACATTCAACTCTTTAAAGTTTGGATTTTTTTCATGATCGACAAGCTTTAGGAAATTAGTAGAAATCTTCACTTCATTGTCCATTTTCATCGGAAGCAAGGAATATATATCACCATAAGATTGACTTCCATTAGGAGAAGCGCCTGCAATTAGAATACCTCCCCCTTCAATCCATTCCTTAATGGCCGTTTGCTGCTCTATGTCCAATTGTGTCAGAGGATATTCATCAATGAGCAAGAAATCAAGCATCTCAAGTCCTAATGACTGCATAGGCATTTGTTCCTTCTTGAGCTCAATCATCTGTGTTTGTGTAAAAGGAAGAATTCTTAATTCCTTTAACCTGTCATAGTTCTCACTTAACACACCGATTACATTTTCATTCATATCTATATATTTTGGTTTTATCTTTTCGTCCCCATTAAATTTAATCGTTTTTCCCTTTTGCCATTCTCCTTTGTACAGTTGAATGGCAGGAAGATTTTGATAGGAAGAGTGATCATCCGTTAAACCCGGCAGGGAGGCTTCATATGTTTTCGTGCTATTTGCAGGCAAATCTACATGAATGGAAAGAACGCCTCCTGTGTTCCATGAAGGATTAAAATTAATCAGTAAGTCTCCAATAAATTCCTCACCTTTGTTTTCAAGTTTAATAGATAGCGGAAAGCCTTTTCCCATTTTTACCTTCCCGTTTAAGCCTTCATCTATAGTAATCGTTATATTTTCAGCATCTGCTTGAACAGTTGGCAGAAAAGAGCCAATCGTCAAGAAAAAGCTTACTATAAATCCAATGGCTAATTTAATTCCTTTGTGCATCTAAATCTCCCCCAGCAATTAATGTCCATATTAATAGACGAAAAATAACGGTGAAAGTTTTCATTCTTTATTAAAATAGCTAAATATAATGATTGCAGCGCAGAAATATAAAAAAAAACAGCCGATACAATGTTCGGCTGTTTTTACGTTTATTTTCAATTAATCAGCTTCTTGTTCCACTAACTCCGCAAAAAGCCCATACACATATTGCTCTGCATTAAATTCCTGGAGGTCATCCATTTTTTCTCCGAGACCAACAAATTTAACAGGGATATCGAGTTCATTTCTAATAGCAAGTACGATTCCGCCTTTTGCTGTTCCATCAAGCTTAGTAAGAACAATTCCGCTAACATTTGTTGCTTCCTTAAAGGTTTTTGCTTGAATCATTGCATTTTGGCCAGTAGTAGCATCAAGGACTAGAAGAACCTCATGCGGTGCACCAGGAACCTCGCGTTCAATCACCCGCTTAACCTTTTCAAGCTCTTTCATCAGGTTGACTTTATTTTGAAGCCTACCTGCTGTATCACAAATTAATATATCCGCATTTCGGGATTTTGCTGCTTGAATCGCATCAAACATAACAGCGGCGGGATCTGAACCTTCAGCCTGCTTAATGACTTCAACACCGACTCTTTCTCCCCAAACCTCAAGCTGTTCAATCGCTCCCGCTCTGAAGGTATCTCCTGCTGCTAATATCACCTTATTACCTTCAGTTTTGAATTTATGTGCTAGCTTACCAATAGTTGTTGTTTTCCCAACTCCATTAACCCCAACAAAAAGGATAACGGTTAGCGAATCGGATTGGATATTAAGCTCGGATGAAGACTTTCCGCCGGCCTCATATATTTCAACTAGTTTCTCAGAAATCACACTTTGAACTTCTTTTGGATCTTGAATGTTTTTCCTTTTCACTTCTGATTTTAACTCTTCCACAAGCTTCATTACGGTATCAAAGCCAACATCCGCTTGAATGAGGATTTCCTCTAACTCCTCAAAGAAATCCTCATCAATTTTTCGATATCGAGAAACAAGATCGTTTACTTTATTTGAAAAATTGTCTCTCGTTTTTGCCAATCCATCTTTAAACTTTTCTGTAACACTATCTGTTTGTTTTGTTATTTTCTCTTTTAACTTTTTGAAAAAGCTCATTAAGGTTCACTTCCTTTAATATGGAATCATATGTACTTGGAGCCGACCGAAAAGGCCAGCTTCCAACATTATCGCAGATTAACGGGCTGTAAGACCCCCACTACAAAAAATTGAGTAAAACAAAAATTTCCTAGTAGGGGATCAACAGCCCGTA
>NZ_JBALOW010000044.1:75482-80110 GCF_036965085.1 Bacillus sp. JJ1532 | reverse complement strand
ACGTCCTGTGGCAACGTCTATGTGACCCACATCCTGTGGGCCGCAACTAACAATCATTGGGGGATGAAGGCAGACTAAGAACTAAGGCGTACTGACGCAACTTCTGCATTAGCACATTCTGTGCATAAAAAACCCCACTGATTGAAGTTTCACTTTATTGCGTGACTAATTCCTTCGTCTCTTCAAGGCGAACAGACACTAGTTTCGAGACACCTGACTCTTGCATAGTCACCCCATACAATACATCAGCCTCCTCCATCGTTCCTTTACGATGGGTAATAACAATAAATTGCGTTTCAGCGCTAAATCTTTTTAAATATTGACTAAAGCGGAATACGTTTGCTTCGTCAAGGGCTGCCTCAACCTCATCAAGAATACAGAATGGAACGGGACGTACCTTCAATATCGAAAAAAGCAGTGCAATTGCTGTTAGCGCTCTTTCCCCGCCTGATAATAATCCAAGGTTTTGCAGTTTTTTCCCAGGTGGCTGTGCAACAATTTCAACACCTGTGTTTAATAAATCATCTGGGTCTGTCAGCTTCAAATCAGCTCTGCCTCCGCCGAATAATGATTGAAAAACTGATTCAAAATGAAAACGAATGCCTTCAAAGGTTTGCTGGAACCGTTTTTTCATTTCAATATCCATTTCATCGATAACCTGGAATAACGTATCTTTAGCCGATTGCAAATCATTTTTTTGCTCGAGAAGGAATTCATATCGTTCTGAAACCCGTTCATATTCCTCAATCGCACCTAGATTTACTGTTCCAAGCTCTTCAATCGCCAATTTAATTAGCTTTACTTTTTTCCTAGCTTCATTGACATCAATCATTAAAGGATATTCCTCTTTAGCTGCTTCAAAAGATAACAAATACTCTTCTCTTAAATGAGTTAACCGGGTTTCAAGCTCTACATCCAACCGATTTAGCCTTACTTCCTCGTCCTTAAGTGCCTCAACCATTCCTTTATGCAGCCTCTTCAGCTCTTTTGTTTCAAGCTCTAGATCTTCCAGAGCTGTTTGAAGCCCCATACGTTCTTCTCTTCTTGAGGCAATTAAGTTAAGAGTCTCTGTCTTGTCTTGAAGCTTTCTTTTTGCAGCTTCTTCTAACTGTTGCTCTCCAGAGAAACTATTTACCATTTCTGAGGAAAGAAGCTCAAGGTCCTCTTTAAATATAATTAGCTTCCCGTTTATTTCTGAAAGCTCTTCCAATATTGCTTCATATTTATCATTAGCATGATTATATTGTTCACTTTTCGAGGCATAGCTAACTTTAAGTTCGTTTATTTCAGATATAAGCGTCTCTTTTGAAGTTTTTTGCAAGTTTTTCTGATCAGTCAGCATAAGAATCTTTTCGTCATAAGAAGTGATTTGGGACTGATAAGCTTCAAGCAATGAATGTAAATCAGCTTTTCTTTTTAATAATCTCGTTTTATCTTCAGTAAATTGGGCTTTATCCAAATCATAAAGCGACAATCTTTCATTTAAGCTTTTCTCCTCAAATTCTAATTCTCGGAGGTCGCCTTTTATTGACTGTTCCTTTAACCTTAGCTCTTCCCCTAATTTTCTATGACCATCAATCCGCGCTTCAAGCTTTTGAATATCCGCTTTAAGTAGCTTTACCTGTGATTCGAGTCCTGCTGTCTTAGACTCCATATCAATAATTCTTGCTTTCAATTCTTCAAGCTCGCCTTTTCTGCTTAAGATGGATGACGTTTTTTGTTTTAGGGCACCGCCAGTCATAGAGCCCCCTGGATTCACAATGTCGCCATCAAGAGTCACAAGCCTTACTCTGTATTGCAGGAGTTTAGCCATTTCATTCGCACCCTTTAACTCCTTTGCAATGACAACATTACCAAGTAAATTCTCCATTGATTCTTTATATTTAGGATTGAATTGAATTAATTTTGCAGCTTCTCCAACAAAGGAAGGATGCTGCTGTATTAATTGCAGCTGACTAAAGCTTAAGCTCTTCCCTTTCATGACATTTAAAGGTAAGAAGGTTGCACGTCCAAAGGAGTTTTGCTTTAAATATTGAATCGCTCTTCGGCCGTCCTGTTCTGTTTCTACAATAATATGCTGCATAGCCCCACCTAAGGCTGTTTCAATCGCAGTTTCAAATTCCTTAGGAACTTGAATGAGTTCCGCAACAGCGCCTTCTATTCCTGACAGCTTTCCGCCACGGCCCTTTAATACTTCCTTAACGCCCTGAAAAAAGCCTGAATAATCATCTTCCATTTCCTCAAGCATCTCTTGTCTCGATTTAGCCTTTTGAAGATATTGATAGGCTTGATAAAGGGTCTTTTCCTGCTTCTGATAATTATCCTTGCATATTTCGAGCTTTCTTTGCTCATCTCTAAATAGCTTTACTTGATCATCTAATTCTTTTTGTGCAGACAGAAGCTGAGCTTCAATCTGCTCTTTCTTCTCTAGAAGACTATTTCGATTTTGGATGAAATTATCATTTTCATGCTCAAGCTTACTGTTTCTCATGTCTAGCTGATCTAGCTGCTGTTGAATATTCTGGAGCTCATTTTTGGCAGCAGCTTGTTTATTTAGTACTTCGATATAATCACTTTTTAATGATTCAATCTTTTCTTCTGTATTTTCATTAAATAGTTTTAATTGCTCTTGTTTTTGTTTTAGTTCATTTTGCAAATTGCTAGCTTCTTTTTCTAATTGCTGTTTACTCGTATAATGCTTTTCCTTTTGACCTTTTAGCTCTAGTTCTTTTGCAGCATATTCTTCCAGACCTTTTTGAAGTTGCTCCTTGTTCTGGGAAGCGTTTTTCTTTCTTTCCTTTAGCACTTCTTTTCTGCCTTCCAGCTTTTCAAGCTCTTCACTTGCATGAAGCAATACATTTTGCAAATCACTGATTGACTCGTCAAGTGCGAAAGCCTGATCTCTTAATTGTTCGATTTTCGCTTCTTTACTATGGAGATTGGCGGAATGCTTCATTTCATTTTCTTTATGGAAACCAAGGTCTTTAGATAATTTCTCCCATTTTGCATGTAAATCCTCAATTTCGTATACAGTTAACGCCACTTCTATTTTTTCTAGCCCATCCTTTTGATCTAAATAATCTTTAGCAATAGAGGCTTGAATTTTTAAAGGCTCAACCTGACTTTCAAGCTCATAAACAATATCATTAACCCGATTTAAATTGTCTTGAGTCTCAGTTAGCTTTCCTTCTGCTTTCTTTTTCCTGCTCTTGTATTTAAGGACACCTGCTGCCTCTTCAAAAATCGTTCTCCGGTCTTCCGCCTTACTATTTAGAATTTCTTCAACTCTTCCTTGGCTAATAATAGAGAAAGCCTCTCTCCCTAAACCGGAATCCATAAACAAATCGACTATATCCTTAAGTCTGCATGATTGCTTATTAATTAAGAATTCACTTTCACCGGACCTGTATACCCGGCGGGTGACGCTTACCTCATTATATTCAATTGGCAACGATTGATCTTCATTATCTAATGTTAGCGTAACCTCTGCAAAGTTAAGCGCCTTTCTGGAATCACTGCCGGAAAAGATAATATCCTCCATTTTCGCGCCTCTTAAAGATTTAGCTGATTGTTCACCTAACACCCAACGGATTGCATCCGTAATGTTACTTTTTCCGCTGCCATTCGGTCCTACAACAGCAGTAACACCTGGAACAAAATCAACCATGATTCTCTCAGCAAACGATTTAAATCCAACAACATCTAACCGTTTTAAAAACAACTGCTGCTCCCCCTAATCTTAAATGTTTCTTATCTATGCTGTCTTAACTAGTTCAGATTATTTTTTAGGACTTCAAGAGCCATCTGCGCTGCATGTTGTTCGGCTTCCTTCTTGGAGCGGCCTGTGCCTGTCCCTAACTCCTTTCCGCTCATCGATACCCTCGATACAAATTCCCGATTATGAGCGGGACCTTTTTCCTGCAATATTTTATACTCAATCAGACCTGCCCCATCACGCTGAATCAATTCTTGCAGCTGACTTTTATAATCCATTACATGGGCAAATTTACCTGAATTGATTTTGGGAAATACGATTTTTTCGAGGAAAGCGACTACAGTATCTAATCCTTTATCTAAATATAAAGCACCAATAAATGACTCGAATACATCAGCTAGCAACGCGGGTCTTTCCCTTCCCCCGGTCATTTCCTCCCCCTTGCCCAATAGGACAAGCTCCCCAAATGAAAGTTCATGCGCAAACGCTACTAGGGAAGGCTCGCAAACAATAGCTGCCCTTAATTTAGTTAATTCGCCTTCACTCATCAATGGATATTTTAGAAACAGAAATTGAGAGACAGTCAACTCAAGAACCGCATCACCTAAAAACTCAAGCCGCTCATTATCTTCATTTGGCTTTCTGCGGTGCTCATTTACATACGATGAATGTGTAAATGCCTGTTTTAATAGCTTTTCATTTTCAAAGTCAATTCCGATTTTTTTCTGAAATTCTTTAAAACGTTTATCTATAGAACGGAATATCCTTTTATCTTTGTCTTTTCCAATATTATGCATAATTAATTGATTCACCTTTATAAGTAAAATGACGAAAATATTTAGTGAAACTTCATTTAGTAGGGGGTTCCTACATCCCCCACTAAATGTTAGTTGCGGCCCACAGGATGTGGGTC
>NZ_JBALOW010000044.1:9347-75432 GCF_036965085.1 Bacillus sp. JJ1532 | reverse complement strand
TAATCGGGCCTTTACGGGCAGTTGACCTCCCACTTAAACTTCTTTGATTCATCTAAAGTTTTGAGGTGGGAGTCTTACTGCCCGTTAATCTGCGATAAATTTAAACAATACTAATAACGAGTTTACTGAAAAACAATGAAATATGCAAAAAAGCATAAGAAAGCCCCGTTATTGAACGGAGCTTTAAAAGACAAACGTATTTTCTGTCCGCCATTACCTAATCTAATGTCAAGTAATAATGGACAAAAAATACGACAAAATGATATACAGTGAGGGTAGATACCCCCACTGAAAAAGTATTGCTTACTTGTAAACTGATGATTTATTGCTTTGCACTTATGTAACTTACAGCGTCACCGACTGTAGCAATTTTTTCAGCGTCATCATCAGAGATTTCCATATCGAACTCATCTTCTAATTCCATTACTAATTCAACTACATCAAGGGAATCAGCGCCAAGATCATCTTTGAATGAAGCTTCTAATTTTACTTCAGACTCTTCAACACCTAAACGGTCAACGATAATCTTTGTTACTCTTTCTAATACTTCTGCCATGCTTGTTCACCTCCCCTCAAGATATTATAGTGTATTTTAAGTAAATAATAAATGTACTTTATTATTATTTTAAATAGTTTACTTAAAAAAATGTATCCGTGTACGCGCGTTGCTACATAACCATGCCGCCATCAACATGAAGTGTCTGACCTGTCATGTATCGGCTATCTTCTGAAGCGAGGAAAACAACAACATTAGCAATATCTGAAGGCTCTCCAAACCGAGCTAACGGAATTTGCTTTAACATCGCTTCCTTTACTTCCTCTTGAAGCTTATCCGTCATGTCAGTTGTAATAAATCCAGGGGCAACAGCATTAACGGTTATACCACGAGAAGAGAGTTCCTTAGCGGATGTTTTTGTAAGTCCGATTACACCGGATTTAGCAGCAACATAGTTTGCTTGACCAGGATTGCCGCTGACTCCGACAATTGATGAAATATTAATAATTCGCCCGCTTCTTTGCTTCATCATTTGTCTTGTTACAGCTTTTGTACATAGGAAGACACCTTTAAGATTAATATTAATTACATCATCCCACTCGTCTTCCTTCATTCTCATCAAAAGATTATCCTTTGTAATCCCAGCATTATTAACAAGAATATCAAGTTTTCCAAAAGCGTCAATTGTTTCCTTTACCATATTCGCAACCGACTCACTATTGGAAACATCACATTGAACCGCTATGGCACTTCTGCCCATTTCCTTAATTTCAGCAACTACCTGATTAGCTCTTTCTTCACTGCCTGAGTAATTAACCGCAATATCTGCACCTTGTCTAGCCAATTCCAAAGCTATTTCTCGGCCAATTCCTCGGGAAGCACCTGTTACTAGAGCTATTTTTCCTTCAAGCTTCATTGTATTTCCTCCTTTAAGGACTCTATAACTGCTGTACATGTCTCTTGATCGGAAACGGCAAAAATCCGAACACTTTTATTGATTTTCTTTACTAGACCAGATAAAACTTTGCCTGGGCCAATTTCAATGAAAGTATCTACACCTAATGAAATCATCTTTTGAACTGAATCCTCCCATAGAACAGGTGAATAAAGCTGAGCTATTAATTTTTCCTTAATTTCCTCTTCAGATGTTATTTCATCAGCTGTCACATTTGCTATTACTGGGATTTCTGCATTCTTTACTTCTATTTCATCTAGAATTTTTTTAAACTTTTCTGCAGCTGGCTTCATTAAATCCGAGTGGAATGGGCCACTTACTACTAGCGGCATCACACGTTTTGCACCGGCTTCCTTTGCCTTCACTGATGCGATTTCAACACCTTTTCTTGATCCGGAAATAACAATTTGTCCAGGACAGTTCAAATTTGCCAGCTGCACTGAATCACCTTCATCGGTAATCTTCTCTGTTACTGTGCGAAGAGTTTCTCGGTCTAAGCCTAAAACTGCAGCCATCGTGCCTTCACCATTAGGAACTGCCTCTTCCATATATTCCCCTCTTTTTCGAACTGTGTACACCCCGTCCTCAAAAGAAATCGCTCCCGCAGCAACAAGTGCTGTATACTCACCTAGACTGTGGCCAGCAACAAAATCCGGTTTGATCCCAGATTGTTTAAAATAATTCAGGACAGCTATACTTGTTGTAAGTAATGCAGGCTGCGCATTTGTTGTTAAAGTCAGCTCTTCCTGCGGCCCTTCAAAAATAAGCTTTGAGAGCGAAAAGTTTAACTTTTCATCTGCTTTATCGAAATATGATTTTACTGTTTGATCAGCATCCGCTAGAGTTTTTCCCATTCCTACAGTTTGGGATCCTTGGCCTGGAAAAAGAAATGCAATTTTCCCCATTGAGACACTCCTATTCTTTATTAAAATTATTTTGAGTTATGCTTTTCGACAACTTCCTTGATTGTTTCTGATACATGATGTGCAACCATTTCCCGCGTCTGTCTCACAGCATTGTATAGTGCATTTGCATCTGATGATCCATGTGCTTTAATGACTGGAGCCTTTAAACCAAATAGACCCGCACCGCCGTATTCAGAGTAGTCCATTTTAGATTTCAATTGGACTAAATCCGGCTTTAGAACGGCAGCAGCCAGCTTGCTTTTAAAACTGCTTGTCAATGCGGACTTCAACATTTTAAAAACGGAAAGGGCTGTTCCTTCAATAGTCTTCAGTACCATATTGCCAGTAAATCCATCTGTTACTACAACGTCTGCAGCACCTTCAAGTAAATCCCGCGACTCCACATTACCGATAAAATTCAAATTAGCATTCTGCAGCAATTCATATGTATCCTTTGTAAGCTCATTTCCCTTTTTTTCTTCTGTACCAATGTTAAGGAGGCCAACTCTTGGATTGGAAATCCCACGAACTTTTTCTGAATAGATAGATCCCATTATGGCATACTGCAAAAGATGTTCAGGCTTTGCATCCACATTAGCTCCTACATCAAGAAGTAAAAATCCCTCTCCGCCAATCGTTGGCAAGGTTGGGGATAATGCTGGTCTTTCTATCCCCTCTATTCGACCAACTACAAAAAGGCCTGCCGCCATTAAGGCACCTGTGTTTCCAGCTGAGATACAAGCATCAGCTTTACCATCAGAAACGAGCTGTGCTGCTAGAACCATAGAGGCATTCTTTTTTCTGCGCACGGCCCTAACAGGCTCATCTGTTGCTAAAATGACTTCATTTGTATGTAAAATTTCAATTCGTTCCGGATTCGTTAAATATTCTTTAATTTTCGTTTCGTCCCCAACAAGGGTGATTTCAATATCCTTATATTCAGCAGCAGCTTTCATGGCTCCAAGCACGATTTCTTTAGGAGCATGATCGCCCCCCATTGCATCAATCGCTATTTTCATGCTGTTGTTCATCCTTTTTTGTTTTTTTGTGAGAACGATACATATCGAATTCCCCTTTAAAAACTAACTCATTATTCACATAGCTCGCAACTTCCACGATTGTCCTGCCATTTTCAGAATCGATGCTCACAACTTTGGCCTTTGCAATGACTCTTTCCTTAAGCTTCACGGAACGGGTAAATTGAATGTTTGCTTTAGCCGTTAACGCAAGCTCGTCATTTATCATTGCTACTGCCAATGAATTGGCCTGAGCGAATAAATGATGCCCGCGGGCAATTTTGTTCCGCCTAAAAACATGTTCTTCTTTAATATCTAAAATTGAAATAGCCGTTTTATCTAATTCAATATCAATAATTTCTCCAATAATTTCTTCAATGGGCAAGGATCGGACTTCATCATCAAACCGTTTTTCTGCTACATGCTTTATTCGTTCACGCAGCTCAGGAATGGATAATTCCAGCCTGTCCAGCCGGATTGTCTGAACACTGACAGAAAACTTTTCAGCAAGTTCTTCATCGGTTATAAAAGGATTTTCCTTGATCGTTTCCGTTAATAAAGCCTGCCGTTCTTTTTTATTTCTTCGCATCTTTTACACTCCGTCCCAGATATTAAGACTAGGTACTAATAGTAGTATATAATCACGAATAGTATATTGCAAGCAGAAATAAGCTCTGTCACACCAGAGCTCATTGAAACCACTTTATTTCTTGAAGCAATTATTAATCAAGTTTTTCACCTTCTAAAACTCCTGATTCCCTTAAGTATGCTCTTAAATATTGAAACTCTGGCATTGTCCAGAATTCATTTGATTGAATTAATTGTGCCGTATCATCTCTAGCTGTCTCTAAAGCTCGGTAATCATGCACCATATCGGCAACCTTAAATTCAGGGAGTCCGCTTTGTTTTTTTCCAAAGAAATCACCAGGCCCTCTTAGTTCCAGGTCCTTTTCGCTTAGAAGAAAGCCGTCATTCGTTTCAGTCATTATTTTCATTCGTTCTTTCCCTGTTTCTGACTTCGGATCGGCCAGAAGAATACAAAAAGATTGATCGCTGCCACGCCCGACCCTTCCTCTTAACTGATGCAGCTGGGACAAACCAAATCGTTCCGCATCATAAATGACCATCATCGTTGCATTAGGGACATTCACGCCAACTTCAACTACCGTAGTCGAAACGAGGACTTGAACTTCATTATTGCTAAATTCCTTCATTACTGCTTCTTTTTCATCTGAGTGTAATCTGCCATGCATTAATCCAACTTGATAGCGCCCATTAAAAAAGTGTGTTAATTGCGCATGTACATCGATTGCATTCTGAACGTCCAGCTTATCAGATTCCTCGATTAGCGGACAAATTACATATGCCTGATGGCCAGCATGAAGCTCCTTTTCAACAAAGCCCAATACTCTCTCAAGCATAGAAGGCTTTGCCCAATACGTTTCTATCACTTTTCTCCCTGCCGGCATTTCATCAATAATGGATACATCCATTTCTCCAAAAACAGTAATGGCTAATGTTCGAGGAATAGGGGTCGCTGTCATAAATAAAACATCTGGGTTCTCCCCCTTCTCCCTCAATACTCTTCGCTGTTCAACACCAAATCGATGCTGTTCATCTGTTATAACAAGGCCTAGTTTTTGAAATTCAACCTCATCTTGTATTAAAGCATGCGTCCCTATCAGAACATCAATGGCCCCTTCCTTAAGAAGCTGCAGTATTTCACGGCGTCTCTTTCCCTTTACCGAGCTTGTCAGCAGCTCACACTTTATCTGAAATGGATCAAGCATTTGTTTTAGTGATTCAGCATGCTGTTCCGCCAATATTTCTGTTGGGACCATTAACGCACCTTGAAAGCCCGCCGTTCTAGACGCATAAAGAGCAATCGCCGCAACCGCTGTCTTTCCAGAGCCCACATCTCCCTGCAACAACCGGTTCATTCTAAATGACGACTTCATATCAGAAAGAATTTCATTGACAACTCTTTTTTGTGCGTTTGTAAGGGAAAATGGCAATGATTGAATAAATGACTTAAGATTTTCAAGTTGATAAAGTTGACTGATGCCGTTTGACTTTTCTCTATCAATTTTTCTTAATGCCTGCATTTTTAATTGAAAATAAAAAAACTCTTCATAAACAAATCTTCTTCTTGCCTGCTTTAAATCATTTTGATCAGCAGGAAAATGCATCATGTTTAGCGCAGTTCTTCTATTCATTAGCTTGTATTTAACTAAATATATTTCAGGTAATGTTTCTTCGATATCTGTTCCAAATTGAGAAAAAGCAAGACTGATAAAGCGTCTTAACCCTTTAACCGTTACTTTCCCCTTTACAGCGTAAACAGGCTCAAAATCTTTACTTTTTATGACAGAACCAACATGCAATTCACTTGCTGTAATCGTTTGACGATGCTGGTCCCATTTTCCCGTAACCGTGACTGTATCATTAATGGAGATTTTGTTTTTCACATATGGCTGATTAAATAAAACTGTCTGTATTAGATAGTTTCCTATTAATATTCTTAACGTTAATCTTGAACGCTTTCTTCCATAATAGACAAGAGAGGGCTCGCTATGTACCTTGCCGATCACAGTCACTCTATCTTCATGCTTAACCTCTGCCAAATCCTTCTGACGGTAATCTTCATAGCGGTATGGAAAGTACTCTAGTAAATCCTTTACGGTTTTTATATTCATTTCTCCTAATGCTGCTGCGGTTTCTTCTCCAATCCCTTTAACGGCCGTAACTGGAAGAGTCATATTTGGCTTCAATACTTTATGATGATTAGACAAAGATCTCACCTCCAGCTTCCGAATCTATTTCATCAATAAATGAGTCATCCCTAACTTTATTTAGCCAAAAAAGAAGGGGAGGCCCCTTCTTTTCTGTGTGTAAGATCAACAGATAACTCCTTCAATTACAAAGAAGGCGCTTTCGTTATCATTTCTCATTATTCAATTGCAAAAATAAATGCATATAGCGGCTGTTTTCCATCATGTATTTCAATTTCAACCTCTTCAAACTCTTCTTCTACAAAACTGACGATGGCTTCCACATCTTCATCAGAAGCATCCTCACCTTTAAGGATTGTTAAGATCTCCGAATCCTCATCAAGCATGCTAGTAAGTAGATCTTTTGCTGCCCGGACTTTATCTTTATTTTTGACTAGGATTTTCCCTTCGGCGATGCCCATGAAGTCATCCTTTTCAATTTCAAGACCTTCAATGCTTGTGTCTCTTACAGCAAATGTAATCTGTCCCGTTTTTACATGTTGAAGTGCTTCTGTCATTCCGTCCTTATTTCGGACTAAATCAGCGCTTGGATTGAAAGCAAGCAATGCTGACATCCCTTGTGGAACTGTCTTTGTCGGAATGACAATAACCTCTTGTTCTGCGACTTCCGCAGCCTGCTCAGCCGCCATAATAATATTTTTATTATTAGGAAGGATAATGACCTTTTTGGCATGGACCTCTTCAATCGCCTTCACAATGTCTTCTGTACTCGGGTTCATCGTCTGGCCGCCTTCTATAACTGCATGGGCGCCAATACTGCGGAATAGGTCAGCAATGCCCTTTCCCATTGAGACAGTAACAATTCCGTATTCCTTTAATTCTTTCGATACAGGTGCAGAGCTTGCTTGAGTTTGAGCCCCTTCAACTAAGTTGGTATGTTGCTGGCGCATATTTTCGATTTTCATATTGATAAGGCTTCCATAACGCTGCCCATAGGATAAACATTCACCAGGCTGTTCTGAGTGAATATGAACCTTAACAAGCTCATCATCTGCTATAACTAATAAAGAATCTCCAAATTTACTTAAGTCCGTTCTAAACACTTCTTCCGAGAATGGACTTTTCGTAAGCTTCTCTGATTCAAATCTGACCATAAATTCGGTGCAATAACCAAATTCAATATCTTCTGTATTCATAAAGCTATGTATGTTTTTGTGATGCTCTGCGCTAACCAAATCTTCCATTCTTGGAAATGCTGACGGACTGTCAGGAAGTTCTTCACCCTTTAATTGAGCCAGGAATCCTTCATAAACAAAGACAAGCCCTTGACCTCCGCTATCAACTACCCCTACCTCTTTCAAGACGGGCAGCAAGTCTGGAGTGCGGCTGAGAGATGCCTTTGCCTCTTTGATGACTTCTTCCATTAAGGCAATAAGGTCATTTTCGTTTTTGGCTGCTTGCACTGCTTTTTTTGCTGAGTCTTTTGCTACTGTCAAAATGGTTCCTTCAACAGGCTTCATAACTGCTTTATATGCCGTTTCTACTCCACTTAGAAGTGCATCAGCAAATTCTTTGCTATTAATTTCAGCCTTATGCTCAATGGCTTTAGAAAATCCTCGGAAAAGCTGGGATAGAATAACCCCTGAGTTCCCGCGTGCACCCATAAGCAATCCTTTAGAAAGTGCTGAACCAACCTTACCAATATGGTCTTGAATATTATTCTTTACTTCTTTCGCTCCTGATGTTAAGGACAAATTCATATTTGTTCCAGTATCACCATCAGGAACTGGGAAAACGTTAAGTGAATCAACATATTGGGCATTTGCGGATAAGTGTTTGGCTCCCGTTATGACCATATCTGCGAATCGTTTTCCATCTAGTGCTTTAATTGACACAAGTCTTTCCTCCTCACTACGAGTTCGTCACGCGAACTCCTTGAACGTAAATATTAACCGAGTCCGTGCTAAGTCCAACTGTTTTATCTAGGATGTATTTGACCTTTGATTGCACGTTGTGAGCAATCTCGGAAATTTTCGTTCCATAACTTACTATAATATACATATCAATATGTACTTCGTCTTCATCCTGTCTAACAATAACTCCACGTGTAAAATTTTCTTTACGCAAAATATCAGTTAGTCCGTCCTTTAGCTGATTTTTGGAGGCCATTCCTACAATTCCATAACAATCAACTGCAGCCCCACCTGCAATTGTTGCAATTACTTCATTCGAAATATCAATTTGACCGAATTTCGTATTAAGTTCGATGGACATCTTACTTCCCCCTTTGGAAAATACTCCTTGGCTAAAATCATTTTACTATATACTTTGTCATTTTGAAAGCTAGACTCTAGCCTCCTTATTATAACTTACCGCTCTATAGTGTATGTCAAGGATTTTTTCTTGAAAGACACCTATTGCAATATGAAGGGTTGTATGATAAATTATTAAAGTATCTTTTAATGTCTACAAATTTATTAATTTCGAGACATTAAATCAAAATGGTCATCTAACATAGCAATGAAAGCATGAAAAATAGCTTCAGCTTATGTGTAAGGAGGGAAATAATATGCCACGTAAATGTGTAGTCACTGGTAGAAAAACAACAACAGGTAATGCACGTTCCCATGCAATGAACGCTAACAAGCGTACTTGGGGTGCAAACCTTCAAAAAGTACGTATCCTTGTAGACGGTAAACCAAAGCGTGTTTGGGTATCTACAAGAGCGCTTAAATCTGGTAAAGTAGAACGCGTATAATATGAAAAGACATCCATTTGGATGTCTTTTTTAAATGCAATAAATAAAGCACCCTTGACAGGTGCTTCGTTTTCTTGCTCGACTCGCTTCAATTTTTCTTAAAGGTTCCTAACATTGCGCGTACGATACCGCCTAAAAATCTAGGCAGTTTAATTGTATAAAATCTCATATCACGTGTCCCTCCTCACGATCTCACACATCCATCTTATCCTTCGCCATTATCATCTTATTCAAATAAATATGATAAGTACTAATAATTTGGGAACTTAATCTTTACTTCTTACAACCATTATTATGCCTTTTGAAAATAAAAAATTCCCAATATCGTTAATAAGTTCATTACTAATACATAGCGTGGACCCCATAGGAACATGCTGATCCTTTAATGGATACTTAAATCCTTTTAAGGTCAGACCGGTAATTTCCATAGTTAGAGGGATAAAAGAAACATATTTAAACTGAAGGTTTCTCCTGATTTCATGATTTCCCGGTCCTTTAATATAGATGATATTACTTTGGTCAATAATTTCGATTTGAGTATCTTCATCTTGAAGTAATGGTTTAACAAGAAGCTGTATATTAGCTAAAAAGTGGTCTAATCTTCCGCCCGTTGCCCCAAATATGCGAATTAATTCGGGCTTCTGTTTGATTGCCCAGTTTAATGCTAATTCCATATCCGTTTCATCTTTCTCAGGCATGTACCGTTTCAAGTCTGCAATATGCTCCTCAATCATGGCCATTTCCTCATCTGAAACCGAATCAAAATCCCCAAAAGCGATCGATGGATGTATCTCGAATGAGAGAAGGGGTAAGACGCCTCTATCAACTCCTACCCAAATATCCCCTTCTTGCTTGTAAATACTCAAATTTGGCAGCAGGGTTACCGGACCACCCGCAAGTATATTAATAATCACTTTTACCATCTCCATTATAAAAAGCGCAAGCGCCTCGGTCACCCCCGACAAGCACAAGACGAGCCTCACGGAAAGGTGAGCTCTGCCTTTCAGGATTGGCTTGTGACCTTGAGGTAAACAAAAACGCGGCGTCCTCCCAAAAGCTCTACTTTTGGTCGTGCGATATATTGCTGTCGAAGACTTCCTTATCCTGTCGCATTGTCGACACTAGTACGTCCTGTACGTCGAGGGTAGGCGCTGGAGCTAGACTGTTCTCAAAGTCGTGTAAACTTACACTTTCTCGCTATTGGAAAAAAGGCTGACTCATATTATGGGGAAAACCCCATAATGGAGTTGTTCCCTCGAGTCAGCCTTGAAAATTTAGTGAATCATATTGCCTTTTATTGCTGCAATTGCTTTGGCTCGATCCTTTTGACTGTATACAGCGGAACCTGCAACTAAAACATTAGCACCTGCCTCAATACATAGCTTTGCCGTTTCTTCATTTACTCCGCCATCTACTTCAATTTCAATGTTTAATCCTTTTTCGTCTGCCATCCTTTTGACTTCTGTAATTTTTGGAAGAACAGATGAAATGAATTTTTGACCGCCAAAGCCAGGGTTAACTGTCATAAGCAAGACCATATCAACATCCTCGATGATGTGCTCAATCGTATTTACCGGTGTTGCTGGATTTAATACAACACCAGCCTTTACTCCCAAGGACTTAATAAAATGTATAGTCCGATGGAGATGTCGGCATGCTTCCACATGGACGGTAATATAATCCGCTCCCGCTTTCGCAAATGCCTCAATATATTGATCAGGATTTTCAATCATCAAATGGACGTCTAAAGGCAGCTTTGTAACCGGTCTTATCGCTTCAACGATAAGCGGACCAATCGTAATATTTGGAACAAAGTGTCCATCCATTACATCCACATGGATATAATCTGCTCCCCCTTTTTCTACATCCTTTATTTCTTCCCCAAGTTTGGCAAAATCAGCTGATAATATCGATGGTGCAACTTTCACCATAATTAGTACCTCGGCTTTCTATCTTTAATTTCCTGCAAAAATGTTTTGTAGTGTTCATATCGATAAAGTGGAATTTCATGATTATCTACCGCTATTTTCACTGCGCATTTTGGTTCTGCTAAATGAAGACATCCTCTGAATTTACAATCCTCACTATGCTGCTGAAATTCGGGAAAACAGAAATTTAAATCTTCCAACTCAATATCGGTAAACTCCAATGAACTAAACCCTGGAGTGTCGGCAACTAGACCGTTGCCAACACTTATTAATTCAACATGTCTAGTAGTATGTTTCCCCCTGCCTAAATGAGAGGAAATATCATTTGTCTTTAATTCAAGATCTGGCCTTAAAGCATTTAGCAAGGAGGATTTTCCTACTCCTGATTGTCCGGCAAAAACAGAGATTTCGCCATCCAAAAATGGTGACAATTCTTTAATCCCTTCCTCTGTTTCAGAAGAAGTTAATAAAACTTGATAACCAGCATTTCGATACTCATTCGCATAGGTTTGGATTTCCTCGTTTTGTTCATCATTTGTTAAATCCATTTTTGTAATACAAATAATCGGTTTAATATGATTAAATTCTACCAATACAAGAAACCGGTCTAGCAGTGACGTACTAAAGCTTGGTTCAACTGCTGAAAATACAAGAATTGCTTGATCTACATTAGCGATAGGCGGCCTGACAAGCTCATTTTTCCGCTCTTTTACTTCTAATATATAGCCTTCTTTATTATTTTCAGCTTGAAAAACGACTTCATCACCGACAAGAGGAGTCACATTATTCTTCCGAAATACTCCCCGTCCACGGCATTGGACAGTTTCATTATCACTTATTACATAATAAAAACCGCTTAATGCCTTAATAATTTTGCCCTCAGGCATAGCAACACTCCTTACTCTTAAGTTTATTTAACATTCGTTTGAGGAGCACCTTTAACATTATTCCGAAAATGGCACGTATTGCTGATCAATTAACTCATTGTCTCTTCTTACTTGGTAAACTGCTTGTTGTCCAGCAGCAATCGTAAATTCGAGTGTAAATGTCCTAGTCTCTGTAATGTACTCCGTTAAAGCGGGTTCATTCAAATCACTTACCATGTCATCAATATAAATTTGAACTTCCTGTGGATGGCCATCCTCAGAAGGCGCATATGGAACAATGATATCTTTACGAACTATTTTTGGCGGTATTTCCTCTTTCCCTTTAGAAATAACGACCTTCACTTTTTTCCCTTTTGATAACTCCGTGCCTGAAGGAGGATCTTGCGAAATAACATTTCCTTCCTGTACATCATTTGAGTACGCCTCTGTTATTTCAATTATTATCCCATAATCTGCCTCATACTCTTGGAGCCCTTTTTTATTGTACCCTTTTAAATCTTTTAATGTTATTGGAGTAGGTCCCTTACTTACGATAAATTCTAGTACCGTTTCCTCAGGAATGACTGATTCACCTTTTTCGATGTTTTGGTCGATTATTTTCCCTGAAGGAATGACCTCATCATATACTTCCTTTTTATCAATAAATTTAAAATCTTCTACTCCTAATAACCTAAACACATCATCATAAGAGTGATCGGTATAATCTGCCATTTCAAACTTTTCCTTGCCCAAGCTTTCATAAATATCAATATCTGAACCTTCTTTAACAGTCTTTCCTGCTTTAGGTTCAGTCCTAATGACTAGGCCTTCATCCCATTCCTCATCGTTTATCCGAATTGGTTCATTTACGTGAAATCCTGCCGCTTCCAGCTCAGCAATTGCTTTATCAATTTCATCGCCAGTTAAGTCTGGAACTTCCACTTCCTTTGGTGAAAATAAACCGGGAAGAACAAAAACTACTAAAATTCCTAAAATAATTAGGCCAATAAAAGTAGAAACTAATATTGCTGGCCATTTCTTTTTCTTTTCCTTTTTCTTTTCCTTTTTCTTTTCCTTTTTCTTTTTCTTTTCCTTTTGCGGTTTAGTATCATCAGCATGGTGAACGGCTTTCCCGTGAACAACTGTCTCATCTCTAGCCGGAAAAGAATGCTCATCTGTAATAATAGGAATAGCCTTTGTTGCATCATTATCGACCGGGATCATAAAAATTGCCTCATCTATTCGATCCGGATCAAGGCTTGAGCTTAAATCGTCCTCCATTTCTTCCGCACTTTCATAGCGATGAAATGGATCTTTTGCCGTTGCTTTTAATACAATGTTTTCAAGGCTTTGCGGTATGGATGGATTCCATCTCCTTAATGAAGGTGTTTCAGATTGCAAATGCTTTAAAGCAATGGAAACAGCTGACTCACCCGAAAATGGCAGCCTTCCCGTCAGCAACTCAAACATCACAATTCCAAGAGAATAAATATCAGACTTCTGGTTTGCCATCCCGCCTCTTGCTTGTTCGGGCGATAAATAATGAACAGACCCAAGAACTGAATTCGTCTGGGTTATGCTTGTCGCACTTAAAGCCATAGCGATGCCGAAATCTGTAATTTTTACATTTCCGTACTGGTCTATTAATATATTATGAGGTTTAATATCTCGATGTATAATATGATTTTGATGAGCATGAGCAATGGCAGAGGTCAGCTGCTTCATAATCTCAATTACTTTTTCAACACGGACAGGACTGTTTTGCAGTATGTATTGTTTCAATGTTTGTCCATCGACATATTCCATGACAATATAATAAAGAGAATCCTCTTCACCGACATCGAAGATACTAACGATATTAGGGTGAGCAAGACTTGTTGCCGATTGAGCTTCTCGGTGAAAACGACGAATGAACTCCTCATCATTAGCAAAATCAAGGCGAAGCATCTTAACTGCCACATCACGGTCAAGAATCATATCATGAGCTAAATATACATTAGCCATACCGCCTCCGCCGATGACCTCAAGAATCTTATACCTTCCGCTAATTCTTTTTCCAATCATCATAGACGTTCACCAGACTCATTATCAAAAAATTCAACAATGGCCAATGTAATATTATCCTCGCCGCCATGATTATTAGCTAAATCAATAAGAGCAGCAGCCTTTTCTTCCAATCCTTGACTATCCGTAAGTATATGAATCATTTCTTTCTCCGTCACCTTATTGGAGAGACCGTCTGAGCATAAAAGCAAAAGGTCATCCTCCTCAAAAATGATTGTCTTAAAATCCATATCTACAGTTTCTTCTGTTCCAAGCGCTCTTAATACAACATTTTTCATCGGGTGATGCTCTGCATCCTCTTTTGAAATTTGTCCAGAACGGACTAATTCATTTACGAGTGAATGGTCGTCTGTTAGCTGCTGAAAACCATTTTCATTTAGAATATAGCAACGGCTATCCCCAATATTAGCAATGGTAGCAAAATGTTTTGTACAAATGGCGGCAACAAGCGTTGTCCCCATCCCTTCACATTCTTTAGTATTTCTTGAATGTTCGAAGAGGACAGTATTGCCCTTTTCAATACTGATCCTTAACCATTCTTCCGCTTCATCTGCTGTCCTGATCGATTCTGTTTCTCCCCATAGCTTCTGCAAATTCGTTAAAGCCATTTCACTTGCAACATCTCCCGCACGATGACCGCCCATGCCATCTGCTACAATGGCAAGGCGCTGGCCGCTGCGGTTTAAAAATATTCCACCATTATCCTCATTATGCTGACGAATTCTGCCTCGGTCTGTCTTAAAAACAGCTTTCATCTTGTCACCTCGTCTCCTCTTTTCGCTCCTTCGCACGAAGTTGTCCACATGCTGCATCAATATCATGACCTTGCTCTCTGCGAATCGTTACATTTACACCATGATTTTTTAATGTCTTTTCAAATTTAAAAATTTGTTCCTTCGGTGTTCTGACATAATCCCGTTCAGGAACATAATTAACTGGAATTAAGTTAATATGGCATTTAATTCCTTTTACTAATCTTGCTAATTCCTCTGCATGCTCCACCTGGTCATTTACTCCACCGAATAAACCGTACTCAAAGCTGACACGTCTTCCGGTTTTATTTACATAATAACGGATGGCTTCCATTAAATCTGGCAACTTATATGCACGATTAATAGGCATTAGTCGGCTTCTAAGTTCTGAGTTTGGTGCATGGAGAGATAGTGCGAAATTGATTTGCAGATTTTCGTCGGCAAATTGATAAATCTTCGGAATGATTCCACTTGTTGATACAGTAATATGGCGGGCCCCGATATTTAGCCCTTTATCATGATTAACAATTTTTAAGAAGGAGAGCATTTGATCATAATTATCAAAGGGCTCGCCAATCCCCATTATAACGATTGAACTAACTCTTTCCTCTGTTTCATCTAATGCCTGCTGTACTTTTACGACTTGAGCAACGATTTCTCCTGCTTCTAGGTTCCGCTTTAATCCCCCTAGAGTGGATGCACAGAATGTACAGCCAATTCTGCAGCCTACCTGGGTTGTTACACAAACAGAATTGCCGTATTCATGCCTCATAAGAACGGTCTCAATCGAATACCCATCATGAAGTTCAAATAAAAATTTAATCGTCCCGTCTGAGGATTGCTGTTGAATAATGGTTTTCAATGTCGTTAATGTAAAGGAATTAGATAGCTTATCCCGTAATCCTTTAGATAAATTGGACATATCCTCAAAGCTTAAAATTCTTTTCGTATAGAGCCAATCAAAAATTTGATCGGCACGAAACGTCTTTTCATTCATTTCTGCTAGCCAGGCTTTTAACTCATGCAGCTGTAAAGAATAAATGGACGGTTTTTGTTCAGTTGTTACTTTTTTCTCAGTTGCTTGTTCCATTCATTATACCTTCTTTCTTAGACAGGCTATATAAAAGCCATCAGATCCAATATGTTGCGGTAAAATTTGAAGCTGATACCCATTTACAAATGGTCGTATGGCCTCAGGCATCCGTTCCTTCATCGATAGATCACCTTCAAATTCTTCGTTTTCATTTAAAAAAGCTTCAACAACTTTCTCATTCTCTTCAAGATCAACCGTACAAGTACTATAAACTAGATTACCACCTTTTTTCAATAAAGGAGAAACGGCAGCTAATAAGTTTTTTTGCACGGCTGCCAATTGGAAAATATCTTCTTCTTTTTTCGTATACTTCATATCGGGCTTTCTTCTCATCACCCCTAGACCTGAGCAAGGGGCATCTAATAATATTTGATCAAAAGATGCTTGTTCAAAATGACCTTGAACCTTTCTGCTGTCAAGGGAAGTTGCCGTTATATTGGTTAATTTAAGTCTTGTTGCATTTTCCTGAATTAATCTTACTTTATGATCATGTAAATCAAGAGAAATAACTTGACCAGTGTTAGAAAGCCTCTCTGCTATATGAGTAGATTTTCCTCCGGGAGCCGCACACGCATCCAATATCCGTTCATTTTCAGAAATACCTAATGCATATGCAGCAAGCATCGAACTTTCATCTTGAATCGTGATCAGCCCATCCTTAAAGATTTGTGAATGAGCAATGTTACCGCGGTAACATTTGATAGCTTCAGGAATTACAGGGCTTTGTTCAATCTGATACCCTTCTTGTTCTAGTAGCTTGATGCAATCTTCTACTGTCGTTCTAGTTAGATTGACCCTTGCCGTTTGTAATGGAGCTGTTAAATTAAGTTCACACATTTCTTTTGTCTTTTCATAACCTAGCTGATCTACCCATCTATTCACAAGCCAATATGGGTGACTTGTTTCGATAGAAAGTCTTTCAATCGGATCCTCGATTGTTTCTAAGGAAGGCAAGCCCGACCTTTGAATATTGCGAAGAATTCCATTAACCATTCCAGAAATTCCTTTATGGCCACGATTTTTTGCAATTTCAACTGCTTCAAAGATCGCTGCCCGGTCCGGAATCTTATCTAAATAAATCATTTGATATAAAGTAAGTCGCAGTAATTGAACTACCCAGCTCTCAACCTTTTTATTACCTTTAAGAAAGGGCTTTAAAAAGAAATCAAGACTCATTCTTCTCTGCAAAGTACCGTAGGTCAATTCGGTTAGCAAGCCAATATCCTTTGAGCTAATTTGGTTCTTGTTAATAAAATTATTTAGAAGCAAATTGCTGTAAGACTGATTTTTTTCAATAGTCTCTAACAAGTCCATTGCGGTTTCGCGGACGTTTTTCTTTTTCATTGTTCAACTCCTAAACGATCACCAGTCGTGACTTGTGACCCAGCACCTCGTAAAAATTGCTCCGCAGTCATTTTTTTCTTTCCTGCTGGCTGAAGTTCGATAATTTTAATGGCGGTCTCATTACCAGTTGCAATAACTAGATCATGATCCTTATATCTTATAATGGTCCCTGGTGGCTGATTTGAATCCCCATGAACCTTTTCAGCCCACCAAACTTTTATGACAGCATCGTTTAATGTGGTGTAAGCAACAGGCCAAGGATTTAACCCGCGTATATGGTTATAAATTTCCTCACCTGTTTTTGTCCAATCAATTTTTTCCTGCTCTCTTTTTATATTTGAAACGAAGGTAGCATTAGCGTCATTTTGAGGGATAGGCTGTAATTCCCCTTTGATCAGCTTAGGCAAAGTGTCGGATAAAAGATCAGAACCTGCCACACTAAGCTTATCGTGCAGCGTACCAACTGTATCAGTATCCGTAATTGGCACCTCTACCTGGGTTAATATATCCCCGGCATCAAGCTTTTCGGCCATATACATTATTGTAATGCCTGTCTTTTTCTTCCCTTGAATAATAGAATAGTGGATAGGTGCACCTCCTCTTAATTCTGGAAGCAAAGATGCATGAACATTAATACATCCGAATTTAGGAGCGTCTAATAACTCCTTAGGTAAAATTTGCCCAAAAGCGGCAGTTACAATTAAATCAGGATTCAATGCTAAGATTTTGTCTAGCTCAGCTTTTTCTCTGATTTTTTCCGGCTGATAAACAGGGATTCCATGTTTTTCTGCCTCTACCTTTACTGGTGGGGGTGTTAATACCCTTTTTCTCCCTACAGGACGGTCAGGCTGTGTAACAACTCCTATAACCTCAAACCCGTCTTTTATAATTTGCTGCAGGACAGGAACAGAGAAATCTGGTGTTCCCATAAAAACAATTTTTGTCATATTACTCCGCTCCTTCCAGCTCAGATTCTTCAAGGTATCTAATTACTTTGGAAGTAAATAAAATTCCTTGAAGATGATCAATTTCGTGTAAAATCGCTCTCGCCAAGAAATCTTCTGCTTCAAGTGTATAAAATTTCCCTTTCCGATCTTGTGCTTTGATTTTCACATAGGCAGGTCTATTTACTTCTCCATATAACCCTGGAAAACTCAAGCAGCCTTCTGGCCCAATCTGTTCTCCTTTTATTTCTAGTATTTCCGGATTGATCATTTCGATTGTGCCGCTATCATCATCAATATCAACAATCGCAATTTGCTGATCAAGACCAATTTGTGGGGCAGCTAGTCCAACTCCGTCAAATTCAATCATCGTATCATACATGTCATTTAATATTTTTACGAGTTTTTTATCAAAAAACTTAACTGGTTTACACTGTACCTCTAATATTTCAGAAGGATAAGTGACGATTTTTCTGACTGACAATCTAGTTCCTCCAATGTCTTCTTATTTACCTATTTTCAACTATTTTTACATGATTCATAACTAAATTTATCTAAATCTTTTCGCCAATTTTACTACATTAATATATATGGATTTAGATCTACGGAAATTTGCAGTCCGCCCGAATGAATCTCCTGTTGATAGTGATCAAGCATTTTTTTGAGAGACTCGCCTAGAGCTGGTTCCCGCTTGTATTTTATCAAACATTGGTACCTATATCTATTATTAATCCTAGGAATTGGAGAAGCAACAGGGCCAAGACATATTGCTTCATTGGATAGCTTGGAGCGAATAAAGGCTGTGATTTTTTCTGTAACCGACACTGCCTTCAGTAATTCCTCATGACTAACTGTAACTAAGGATATATAGTAGAACGGCGGATATTTATGGATTTTCCTTATCATCATTTCTTTATCATAAAAACGAGCATAATCCTGTTCACCTGCTAATTCGACGCTATAATGCTCTGGGGTATACGTCTGAATGACAACCTCTCCTTCAAGCTCATGTCTTCCTGCACGTCCACTAACTTGAGTCAGCAGCTGAAAGGTTTTCTCTGACGATCTGAAATCCGGGAGGTGGAGCATAGTATCAGCGGATAATACCCCAACTAAGGTTATGTTTGGAAAATCCAATCCTTTCGCAATCATTTGTGTTCCAAGAAGGATATCAGCATGCCCGGCCTGGAATTGATCCAGCAGTTTTTCATGGGCACCCTTTTTACTTGTTGTATCAACATCCATACGAATGACGGTCGCTTCAGGAAGAATCTTCGCCAGTTCCTCCTCGACTTTCTGCGTTCCAGTTCCAAAATAACGAATATGCTCACTCTGGCATTCAGGGCAGTTATTTGGAACTGTTGCTTCGTAGCCGCAATAATGACATTTCATTTGCTGATTGAATCGATGATAGGTTAGTGATATATCGCAATTAGGGCAGTTAACAACAAACCCGCAATCTCTGCACATGACAAAAGAGGAGTGGCCTCTTTTATTTAAAAATAAAACAATTTGTTCTTTTTTTTCTAATCGATCTTTTATTTTTTCAAGAAGCATTTGAGAAAACATCGAGCGGTTTCCAGCTCTCAATTCTTCCCTCATATCGATGATAGCTACTTCAGGCAAAGCTTGATTATTCATTCTCTTCGGCATCGATAAAAGCTTGTAAACTCCTTTTTGCGCCCTAGCAAATGACTCGAGTGAAGGGGTCGCACTTCCTAAGACAACAGGACATTTATGGGTAGCTGCTCTATGGATCGCCACATCGCGAGCATGATACCTTGGGTTTTCCTCTTGTTTATAGCTTGTCTCATGCTCCTCATCAATTATGATAATTCCGAGATTTTGGAAAGGAGCGAAAATGGCTGATCTGGCACCGACTACAACCTTTACTTCCTGTCTTTGAATTTTTCTCCATTCATCATATTTTTCTCCGGTTGAAAGACCGCTATGAAGAACTGCTACTTGGTCCCCGAATCTCCCCTTAAATCTTTTGACCATTTGCGGGGTTAGTGAAATTTCGGGAACAAGGACAATGGCTTCTTTTCCCTTCTCAAGTACCGTTTGAATGGATTGAAGATAAACTTCCGTTTTGCCGCTCCCGGTTACACCATATAATAAAAAAGTTTGGTGGCTTTCTATTTCAATAGTTGATAAGATTGGCTTAATCGCATTTTCTTGGTCCGATGATAATGGCAGTGGTTCCGTTCTTGCAAAAGTTCGTTCCCCATAAGGATCTCTGTATACTTCTAATTCCTTTTGCCGTAATATCCCTTTGTGGATTAATCCATTCACAACAGACGAGGTAATCCGAAGCTTCACGAGAAGCTCACGAAGTTCAATCATTTTCTCCTCAGTGTGTAAAAAAAAGTCCAGCACATGCTTTTGTTTAGTGGCTTGAGTCGGCAAGCTTTCTATTTCAGCATATAGCTCTTCCTTACTTAAATTTGTATAAATCGCCTTAAGCTTTTTCTTTCTTACTCGTTCCTTTACTTCGTATAAAATTTCAACTGTCCCTTTCGTTACCTCTTTCTGCAGCATAGATAAATAGCCCTTCTCAATTGCTTCCTGCCAAGAAATTATGTCCCGACTCGAAAAAACCTCCATAACTTGAGTAGGCAATTCAACCGGGTTGTTAGCTTCTATTAGTTTAAGTTTTTTTTCATATTTAGCTTTTAAAGCTGCAGGCAGCATGACTTGGTAGGCTGAAATTTTATAACAGAGTGTTGTTTCCGTTAACCAATCGCCAAGAGTTAGGAGTTCCTGATTCAATACAGGAGTTAAATCCATTGGTTCTATTAGCTTTTTTAATTGCTTGAAAACAGATTCAGCTTTTATGTCTGTCACAAAGCCTTGAATTTTTCTCGGCCCAAAAGGAACAATCACCCTCATACCAATTTGTATAACATCTATTAAATGATCCGGGATTAAATAATCAAAAGCCCTGTCCGTTTGTCTTGCCGGTACATCAACGATTACACTGGCAATGTTCATTTATGTTCATTCCTTAATAATAAAGAAGCTTCATGGAGTATTTTTGCTGCAACCTCATGCTTTGACATAAGAGGGAGCTCTTCTAACGTGCCATCCCGTTTAAATAACGTCACAATATTCGTGTCTGTTCCAAAGCCTGCTCCTTCGGTTTTTACATTATTTCCGACAATCATATCTGCATTTTTTTTCTTGAGCTTTTCACGGGCGTACTCTGCTACATGATCTGTTTCTGCAGCAAACCCAATCAAAATTTGATGTTTTTTTGCTTTGCCAAGTTCAAAAAGAATATCCTTAGTTCTCTCAAGCTCTATGCTTTGTTCTCCTGGCTGTTTTTTCACCTTATGATCATACGTTATTTTCGGACGATAGTCTGCAACTGCAGCAGTTTTTATTACGATATCTGCATTTTCGTATTGGGATATTACTGCTTCATACATTTCTTCAGCGCTCTCTACCTTTATTACATTTACACCCGCTGGTGCCTGGAGTGAAACAGGACCTGAGATGAGCACAACATTTGCGCCAGTCTTAGCAGCCTCCTCAGCAATCGCATATCCCATTTTTCCTGATGAATGATTGGTAATATATCTGACCGGGTCAATTTTTTCCCTAGTAGGACCAGCTGTAATGACAAGCTTTGATCCTGATAGATTTATATGGTTTGTTCGAAAATGGTCCCCAATCAGTTCTGTTATTTTCTCTGGCTCCTCCAATCTCCCTTTCCCTACATATCCGCACGCAAGGTATCCTTCTCCCGGCTCGATAAACCTATAACCGAAGCTGTGAAGCGTGTTAATGTTTTTCTGAACTGCTGGGTGATTGTACATATGGACATTCATAGCAGGGGCAACCCAAACAGGAGCAGTAGCAGCAAGCAGTGTAGTCGTAATCATATCATCTGCAATCCCGTTTGCCAGCTTTCCAATTATATTTGCTGTAGCAGGTGCAATTAATATTAAATCAGCCCAATCAGCTAGATCGATATGGGCAATTACTTCAGAATTCTTTTCATCAAATGTATCTGTATAAACATCATTTCGAGATAAAGCTTGAAATGTTAAGGGGGTTACAAATTTTTCAGCTGATTTACTTAGAACAACCTTTACATCCGCACCAGCCTGAGTTAGTTTACTAGTCAGGGCAGCAGCCTTATAAACGGCAATGCCACCTGTAACGCATAAAAGAATTTTTTTTCCGATGAGCATAATTGGACCTCCATCCACCAACAAGTTCTACCTTTATTATGCAAGAAGTGCCTTTTTTTTTCATCTTTTAATCAAGTTTTACCTTACTTTTTACCTATACAATTTAGTTAAGAAATAAAAATAACAACCAGTTACGGTTGTTATTTTTATCAGGTACTATTCGTAAGCTTCATCCTTTTGCTTTTTTGCAAGACGGTAGTGAAGCTGATCCGCATTGATTTCCTCTAATGCTTTGCCAACATTTTTGTGTGATACATATTTATCAAGCTGCGGCTTTGCATTTACTTGCATCATGCGGGCACGCTTTGCAGCTACAGATACAAGTGAATATTTAGAATCAATTTTTGTCATTAATGAATCAATAGAAGGATATAGCATATATTATTCAACCTCCAGCATTTTAATATATCGTGGCTCAACACGTTCTCTTCGGCAATGTTCAGCAACTACAATTGCTTTAATTCTTTCACATGCAAGCTCAATTTGGTCATTTTCAACGACATAATCATACAAGTTCATCATTTCAATTTCTTCTTTTGCAACCGTCATCCGGTTGTTAATAATATCTTCAGTTTCTGTTCCTCTTGTGACAATTCTGTTTTTTAATTCCGATAGGCTTGGCGGAACAAGAAAAATGAATAAGCCATCTGGGAATTTTTTCCGCACTTGGCGAGCACCCTGTACTTCAATTTCTAGGAAAACATCCTTTCCCTTTTCCAATGTCTCTTGCACATAATCTACAGGCGTACCATAATAATTCCCAACGAATTCAGCATACTCCAGAAGTTTTTCTTGTTCAATTAAGGCTTCAAATTCTTCACGGGATTTGAAGAAATAGTCAATTCCATCAATCTCGCCTTCTCTAGGAGACCTTGTTGTCATTGAAATGGAGTATTCAAAAGCGGTATCCGGCTGCGAAAAGATCTCTTTCCGAACAGTGCCCTTCCCTACACCGGAAGGGCCGGACAAAACAATCAATAAACCTTTTTCCTTCATTATTCAATCCTACCCTTCATCAATAGTATCATCTCTGTCATCTAAGCGGTGGGCGACAGTTTCTGGCTGAACTGCTGAGAGAATGACGTGGTCACTATCCATAACAATAACTGCCCTCGTCCGCCTGCCATAGGTTGCATCTATTAAAGAACCGCGATCACGAGCATCTTGTATGATTCTTTTTATCGGTGCAGATTCGGGACTTACTATAGAGATAATACGATTGGCTGAAACAATATTGCCAAAGCCAATATTAATTAATTTAATCGCCATCAGGTTCCTCCAAGTATCAGTTATATATTTTGGCCCCGCGAGCCTTTTTCTAAACAGTCATTCAATATTTTGGACCTGTTCCTTCATTTTCTCCAGCAGGCTTTTCATCTCTACTACAAAAAAAGCAATAGAAGAATCATTTCCTTTCGAACCGATTGTATTAACTTCACGGTTCATCTCCTGAAGGATGAAATCTAATTTTCTTCCAATCGGTTCATTCGCTTGCAAAGTTTGCAAAAACTGATTGATATGACTATAAAGACGAGTGACTTCCTCGTTAATATCTGACTTATCGGCGAAAACAGCTACTTCCGTTAACAGTCGTGTTTCATCCACTTGCCCATTCAAAAAATCAGACATCCGCTTGGCTAGTTTCTCTTGATATTGCTGTATTACTTTCGGGGCTTGCTCCTTTAGTTCAGAAAGCCGCTCATTTAATTTACTAAGATTAAAGTTTAGATCCTTTTCGAGCTCTACACCCTCTAATTTACGCATTTGCCATAATTGTTGACACGCCTCTTCAACAGCCGCAAGCAACAAACATTCTACATTTTCATTATTCGTTTCTTTATCTACAATTAAAATAAGCTCTTCCCTCGTTACATCTTGAAGCGTAATTTCAGTTTCAATTGAATATTTGTTTTTAATATCCGTTATGTATTTAACATATTCGTCTAATAATGCCCAATCTATTTGAACATGCCGACTTGAAAGGCTCTGTCCCTCAATCGTAATATAAACTTCAATTCTGCCTCTTTGGACATATTCACTAATTTTTTTCTTAATTTTATCTTCCAGATAAAGAAGCTGTTTCGGCATTCTAATTTGGTATTCAGCAAATCGATGATTTACCGTTTTAACTTCAACTATGGCAGTAAAAGAACCCTCAACCTTCTTCCCTCTGCCAAAACCAGTCATACTTATAACCATAATTAAACACGCCCTGATCTATGGATTACAAAAATAATTAAACATTTAGTTCGTATTTTACCATAAGGAAAGAAAAATGTATTTAAAAATTTGAATACAAGCAAAAAAGGCAATAGTAAATGCTCTATTACCTTTTGGATTATACCATATCTTATTTTCTTTTTCTTGCCAAAAAAGAACCAGCTAATAAAAATGTTGGTAAAGCAGCAAGCCCAGTAATCATAAACCAATCCTTCATTACTACTGGAACTGTATGGAAAATTGGCTGTAAAGGCGGATAGTAAATGACAACGAACAATAAAGCCAAGGATGAAATAACTGCCCAAACTAAATATTTGTTGCCAAACGGATTTCTTGCAAAAACAGATTTCTCACTGCGGCAATCAAATACGTGAATTAACTGAGCCATTACTAGGGTGGAAAAGGCAATCGTTTGTGCGTATGCGAGTTCATCTGGATTTTTATTGTATACGATGATGAAGGCAATTAAAGTTACAACCCCAATCAAAAAGCCTCGTGATACTACTTTCCAGCCAAGTCCCCTAGCAAATACTCCCTCTCTAGGATTTCTTGGCTTCCGTTTCATCACATCATCTTCAGGCTGATCTAAACCTAAAGCCATTGCAGGTAAGCCGTCCGTTACAAGATTTACCCAAAGAATTTGAATAGGCACTAAAGGAAGGGGGTAACCTAGCAGCATAGCAAAAAGCATAACAAGAATTTCACCAACATTGGAAGCTAGCAAATATCGGATAAACTTTCTAATATTCTCGTAAATATTTCTGCCTTCTTTTATAGCTGCTTTTATCGTAGCAAAATTATCATCAAGCAGAACTAACGCGGATGCTTCCTTGGCCACGTCTGTCCCTGTTATCCCCATTGCTACCCCAATATCCGCAGCTTTAATGGCCGGTGCATCATTAACGCCATCACCTGTCATGGCCACAATATGTCCTCTGTTCTGCAGAGCCTTGACAATTTTCAATTTATGCTCTGGCGAAACTCTGGCAAAAACAGAAACATCATCTACTACTTCTTCTAATTCATGAACATCCATTTCTGAAAGCGCATTACCATCTAAAACCTTTGAGTTGTTTGTAAAAATACCAAGCTGACTTGCTATTGCTTTTGCGGTAATTACATGATCACCGGTAATCATGACGGTTTTAATGCCTGCGTCCCTGCACTCCTTAACAGCATCCTTTACTTCTGGTCTTGGAGGGTCAATCATGCCATGAAGCCCTATAAAAGTAAGATCTCTTTCTGCCTCTTTTTCATGTAAAATAATTGTATTTTCAGGAATTTCTTTAAATCCAATCGCAATTGTTCTTAAGGCTTGAGAGGCTAAGCTTTCAATTGCTTCTTGAATTTTATTAGAAACTTCACGAGACATAAGCTGGCGTTTTCCGTCCCAAAGTACACTTCTGGATATTCCAGCTAACACATCGGGTGCACCTTTTGTGACAATAAATTGCCTGCCCTTATGATCCTTTACGATGATGCTCATCATTTTTCTGGAAGAATCAAACGGGAATTCCTTCATTATTTGATATTGGCTTAATAAAGTGTTACGGCTGTAACCTGCCTTCATAGCCGCAACGAGCAAAGCACCTTCTGTTGGATCTCCATCGATAACATATTCATTACCTTTTTGTTTAATTTCTGCATGATTGCAGAGCATACCGAACATAAGCAATTGCTGAAGTGACTTTTCATTCTTTATTTCTATTTGCTTGTCATTTCGATAGAACTTCCCTTGAGGTTCATAGCCAACGCCATCAACACCCCATACGTTGCCGCCGCTCCAAAGATGAGTAACGGTCATTTTGTTTTGCGTCATTGTTCCTGTTTTATCTGAACAGATTACCGAAGCACAACCTAGCGTTTCAACTGCTGGAAGCTTCCTTACGATAGCCTTCTGCTTAATCATTCTTTGGACACCGAGGGATAAGGCAACCGTTACAATGGCTGGAAGCCCTTCTGGAATTGCCGCAACAGCCAATGAAACTCCAGCAAGGAACATCGTATAAAGATCATGCCCTTGTAAAACCCCGACAACTACTACAAGAACAGTTAGTAATAGGGCCACCGTGATGAGAATTTTCCCAAGCTGCTCAAGCCTGCGCTGCAATGGAGTAGTCATTGTTTCAGCCTTTTGCAGCAAATCAGCAATTTGCCCCATAGCTGTTTTCATCCCGATTGCAACGACTAGCCCTACTCCGCTTCCGCGTGTAACTAATGTGCCCATAAACGCCATGTTTTCCATGTCGCCAATTCCAAGATTTGCTGCTTTAATAGAGCCTATTGTTTTCGAAACCGGCAACGATTCGCCAGTGAGTGCAGATTCTTCCACTTCAAGGCTATTGGATTCTATTAATCTTACATCTGCCCCGATTCGATCTCCACTTGAAAACTTAATAATATCTCCAACGACAATTTCCTTTGTGGGAATCTTCATCCATTCCCCATCTCTTAAAACACTCACCTGAGGCGCCGAAAGCTCTTTTAATGCGGCTAATGATTTTTCCGCTTTTCTTTCTTGAAAAAATCCAAGCAAACCATTTATTATTACGATAGCAATAATGGCGACAGCATCTATGTATTCACCAAGGAGTCCCGAAACAAGTGTCGCTGCTAGTAAAACAAGGACCATGAAATCCTTAAATTGACTAAAAAACAAAAGTAGGGCAGACTGTTTTTCTCCTTCTTCCAGTTCATTATAGCCAAATTGTTTTCTTCGGTTTTTTACATCGTCTTTAGTTAAACCGGCTTTCTTATCAGAATTAAGGGCCTGCTCAACTTCTGTTTCATTCATTTCATGAAATCTCATCCGAACATCACACTTCCTCCTTATTGTCTAGCTGCGGCTCCTAGCCCCTCGAGGTCATAAGTCAATCTTCCATAAAGGTTAAAATACAACCTTCATGAAAGATTGCCTTATGCTTGTCGGGGCTGAACAGTCGCCTCGCTTTTCTAGCTTCTTGTAGAAAAAAGCAAATATTTGTACAAACTAGAGTTATGACCTTTATTATGAAAAGATGCCTTTAAAGTGACAGCATTCGGACCTACCACCCCTTTTAATTAGCAAACATCACCCCGAAAACAGTCTTGTCTAAAGAAAGCTTATTCAGACTCGTCCAAAAAAATGCTATTATATTTAGGAGAGCAGGATAAAAACAAATGTGGTGAAGAAACAAACGGACATTGAATCCGTTATTTCTATTAAATAATCTAAATTTAAGGCTAAACGGACACAGAGGACGCTATTTTTGAAAAAACACAAGGAAATCGATGCTTTTTTACATATTAACGGAACGTATGTCTGTAAACATCAGAAATTAACACCCTTTTCCTCAAATAACGGTCCTGTTGTCCGTTAAGCACTAATATTGCTGCCACCTTATTACGGCAAGTGTAAGAAGATATTAAATAAGAAGAGGATGTTCCCTTATGTCATTTGACGGTTTATTTACTAGGGCCATGACTGAAGAATTGACCCGTGAATTAAAAGGCGGAAGAATTAATAAAATTCATCAGCCTTATAAAAATGAAATTATTTTAGTAGTAAGAGCCAACGGAAAAAATCATAAACTCCTCCTATCTGCTCACCCAAGCTATGCAAGGGTGCAGCTGACAAATGAAACTCATGACAACCCTGCTGAGCCTCCAATGTTTTGTATGCTCCTAAGAAAACATTTAGAAGGGTATTTTCTTGAAGATATTAAGCAGGTGGATTTAGATCGGATTATGATTTTTGAAGTAAAAGGGCGGAACGAAATCGGGGATACGTCCTATAAACAATTAATTGTGGAAATTATGGGCCGGCATAGCAATATTACATTAGTCGATAAAACGAGAAATATGATTCTAGATAGTATTAAGCATGTTTCATTTGCCGTTAATTCACATAGGGCCATATTGCCTGGACACGAATACATATTGCCGCCAAGTCAGAATAAATTAAATCCATTTGAAGCAGACGAAACTGAAGTGGTGAGGCAATTGGATTTTAATAGCGGGAAGCTTGATAAGCAGCTTGTCTCAAGCTTTGCTGGAATATCTCCACTTTTCGCAAAGGAAGTCATCTTTCAGGCAGGACTAGCTAATCGGGCAACTTTGCCGAAGACGTTTTTAGCGATTTTGCAAAAAGTGAAGAAACAGCAAATACAGCCCGCTATAACAATGGGTGGTGAGAAAGAGAGCTATTATCTTTTTCCATTGACTTATTTACAAGGAAAGGCCAGGGAGTTTCAAACACTAAGCGAAATGCTTGATCGCTTTTATTTTGGCAAGGCTGAACGTGACCGTGTTAAACAGCAAGCACATGATCTTGAACGTTTTATCATGAACGAAAAAGAAAAAAATGAGAAGAAATTTGATAAGCTTTTAGCTACTTTAAAGGAAGCAGAAAATGCGGATATTCATCAGCTGTATGGCGAATTAGTTACAGCTAATATTTTTGCCATTCAAAAAGGAATGAAGGAAATCAAAGTCATCAACTACTATGATGAACATGGGGCAACCGTGACCATTCCGTTAGAGCCGCAAAAAACTCCATCGGAAAATGCTCAAAAGTATTTTACAAAATACCAGAAAGCGAAAAATGCTATTAGTATCGTAAAAGAACAGATTGAGATAGCAAGAAAAGAGCAAGCGTATTTTGAAGCATTGCTGCAGCAAGTTGAATCGGCTTCACCGAAGGATATCGAGGAAATCCGCGAAGAACTTATCGAAGGTCAATATATAAAAGATAAAAAGAAGCGAAAAAATAAAAAAGTCCAAAATGCAAAGCCTGTACTAGATCGCTATATGTCTTCAGACGGAACAGAAATATTAGTCGGAAAAAATAATAAACAAAATGACTACTTAACGAATAAGCTGGCAGGAAGAGATGAGATTTGGCTTCACACAAAAGATATTCCAGGTTCCCATGTAGTCATACGAAGCAAGGAACCAATGGAGAAAACAATTCTAGAGGCAGCATCCCTTGCAGCCTATTTCAGCAAAGCGCGAAATTCTAGCTCTGTTCCTGTAGATTTTACACAAATCAGGCATGTCAAAAAGCCGAGCGGTGCAAAGCCTGGGTTCGTCATCTATGATAATCAGCAAACGATATATGTAACCCCTGATGAGGAAACAATTCTCGCTTTAAAAAATTAATAAAAGGCAAGCCAATTGTGCTTGCCTTTTTGAATTAATTTATGCTTGTTTTCCCCATTCTACAGGGTCATTTCTCCATTCCGAAAGCTTCTTCATATCTTCTTCCTGAATATAACCTTTTTCTCTTGCAATTTCTGACAAAGTTTCAAAGTCAGTTAACGTATAAGCAGTAATATCAGCATTTTCCAATAGCTCTCTACCCTTTTGAAGCTGATAAGAGAAAATAGCTACGACCCCTAACACGATGCAGCCAGCCTTTCTAAGTGCCTCAACAGCGGTAATGACGCTGCCTCCTGTAGAAATTAAATCTTCCACGACTACGACCTTTTGGCCCGCTTCAGCCTTACCTTCAATCTGATTCCCCTGACCATGGCCTTTCGGCTTTGAACGTACATAACACATAGGAAGATCCATTAAATCACTTACCCAAGCAGCATGCGGAATACCCGCTGTAGCAGTACCTGCAATAAGTTCTGCATCTGGAAACTTCGCTAAAACCGTTTCCTTTAGCCCATTAGCAATTTCTTTACGGACGGTAGGGTAGGATAATGTAAGGCGATTATCACAGTAAATTGGCGCACGGAGACCTGATGACCATGTAAAAGGATCGTTTGGCTTTAATGCGACAGCTTTAATTTCAAGTAGGCTTTCTGCTATTTTGCGATTCATTGGTGAACACCCTCCCACGATTGTTTGAACATGAAATATTTCTCCAGCGGATTTTCTGATTTAGTAATTGAACGGCCAACAACTATCGCCGAAACACCTTCTGATTTTGCAAATTCAGGAGTGGCTACCCGCTTTTGATCCTGTACATCGTCTGACTTTAAACGAATGCCAGGTGTCACAGTTAAAAATGAATTCCCTAATACTTGAGTAATCGGGCTAGCCTCGAAAGTAGAACATACGACACCATCCATACCCGCTTGCTTAGCAAGTGATGCATAATGAAGAACAGACTCTTCTAAAGAAACATTGATTAACTGTTCTTTCTTCATTTGCTCCTCTGATGTGCTTGTTAATTGAGTAACTGCAATACAAGCAGGTCTAGCCTGTCCAGTTCCGGTTCCAGCATCTAAACCTTCAAGAGCTGCTTCCATCATTTCTTTCCCGCCTGCAGCATGTACATTAACGAGGTCACACCCAAGCCTAGCAAGTCCTTTCATCGCACTTCTCACTGTATTTGGAATATCATGAAGCTTTAAATCTAGAAAAACATCGTGGCCTTGTGCCTTCAAATCATGAACGATGCCTGGCCCCTCTTGATAATACAGTTCCATTCCAACCTTTAAAAATAACTTCTCATCTCCAAAATTCTCGAGGAATCGGAAGACTTCATTTTTACCAGCAAAATCAAGAGCGATAATAATAGATTTATCCATGCTTATTTCCAGCTCCTTCCCGTGCACTCAGAAATATGTTCGAAGCCTAGGCTTTGTAATAGTTCTGGTAATTCTTCAATAATTGTCGGGCAAACAAATGGATCAACGAAATTGGCTGTTCCTACAGCTACAGCACTTGCTCCAGCATAATAATATTCAATTACATCTTCCGCTGATTGAATACCGCCCATTCCGATGATTGGAATAGATACTCGCTGGCTAACCTCGTGGATCATCCGGATTGCCACTGGTTTAATAGCTGGGCCCGATAATCCGCCTGTTTGATTCGCTAAGATCGGTTTTCCGGTCTTCAAGTTAATTCTCATGCCAACTAAAGTGTTAATCATTGTTAAACCATCGGCACCGCCGTCTTCGATCGCTTTTGCCATATCAACTATATTTGTCACATTTGGTGATAATTTAACGTATACAGGTACTTCAGAAACTTCCTTAACCTTTTTCGTTAAGTTCTTTGCCACTTCAGGAATTGTGCCAAAAGCAATGCCGCCTGTCTTAACATTTGGACAGGATATATTCAATTCTAATGCATGGACATTTGGTGCTTTAGAAATCTCTTTAGCGACAGCAATATAATCTTCTTCCTGGGAGCCAGCAACATTAGCAATGATCGGAACATCAAATTGCTCTAACCAGCGCAGCTCTTCATTTATTACTTTTTCTAAGCCCGGATTTTGCAATCCTATTGCATTCAGCATACCAGCGGAGGTTTCCGCTACTCGTGGTGTCGGATTTCCAAATCGAGGCTCAAATGTTGTAGCCTTTATCATAATTGCTCCGAGCAAGCTTAAATCAAAAAGCTGACTAAACTCTCTGCCAAACCCAAAACAGCCTGATGCCGGCATAACCGGATTTTTCAATTGTAATCCTGGCAGGCTTATTTCTAAAGTTTTCATAATACAACCTCCCCTGCCTTGAAAACCGGACCATCACTGCATACCTTTTTATATGTGTATCCAGTAGGATCTTCTCCAGTATGACATACACAAGCGAAGCAGGCTCCAATTCCACAGCCCATTCTTTCCTCTAAGGACAGGTAAACTTTCTTATGTTTATATGCTTGTTCTAATGCTTTTAGCATTGGAGTAGGCCCGCAGGAATAGAGAATATCAAAGTTAATTTTGTCGTCTTCGATCACATTTGTGACAAATCCTTTCCTGCCATAGCTGCCATCAACTGTTGCAGCATATGTTTCCCCGAGCTGTGTAAATTGCTCATCGTAAAAAACAACATTTGATGATTGGAAGCCAAGTACATGAATAACCTTGACCCCTTTTTTTACAAGCTGCTTAGACAATTCAAATAGAGGCGGAACACCTATTCCTCCCCCAACTAAAAGTGCCGTTTCTCCAGCACTGGCCTCTTCTAATGGAAAGCCATGACCTAGAGGGCCTAGAACATCAACAGTATCACCTGGTTTCTTCTCTGATAGAATGATAGTTCCTTTACCCTCCGCACGGTAAATCATTGTGAACTCTTTCTCGTCTTTGTTTATGGCAGAAATACTAATCGGTCTTCTCAAAAGCGGGTCAAATTGTTCAGAAATCTTCAAATGGACAAATTGGCCAGGCTCATTCATTTCGTTAACAAGCTCACCTTTTAAGGTGAGCTCAAAAATACGTTCAGCAATTTCTTGTTGTGATACAACTTGACATAATTCTTTTTTTATCATTTATATACACCCCTTGTAGCAGGATTCCTCTTGCTGTTCATTCATACTGTTACTTTTCTGTTACTCCATGCAACTTGCCCATTAACCATTGTTAATACAGGCCAGCCTTTGCACTCCCAGCCTCCAAAAGGTGTATTTCTGCCCTTTGATAAAAATTGTTCAGGATCAATTTTTTCTGTATGTTCTAAGTCTAGTAAGACGATATCTGCTTCTGCTCCTACTTCAATTTTCCCTAAAGATAAACCAAAAGCTTGAGCAGGTTTTATTGTTAAATAATCAATTAATTGCTTTAAAGAGAAAATCCCTTTTTCCACGAAATGTGTATAAAGGAGTGGGAACGCTGTTTCCAATCCAACAATCCCGAATGGTGCCAGCTTCATGCCTTCTGCTTTATCCTCTGCTGAATGTGGCGCATGATCAGTAGCAATAAAGTCAATTGTTCCATCGAGAATTCCTTCAATTAGTGCTTCTTTATCAGCTAAACCTCTTAGTGGAGGGTTCATTTTATAATTCGTATCAAGGCCAGGGATGTCTTCCTCACATAATAAAAGATGATGAGGCGTTACTTCAGCCGTAACTTTAATACCTGCCTTTTTTGCATCGCGTACGACCCTTACGGATTCCTTTGTACTAATATGACAAACATGGTAATGGCAATCAGCAGCCTCAGCGAGCAATACATCCCTAGCTATATGGACAGATTCACATACAGAAGGAATACCATTCAAACCATTTGCTTTTGAAAAAGTTCCTTCATGAACGGAGCCTTTATTTATAAGCGTATTTTCTTCACAATGGGCTACAATTGGCATATTAATTTCAGCAGCACGCTTCATAGCGGCAAGCATCATCGCAGCCGATTGAACGCCAACCCCATCATCCGTAAAGGCAAAAGCCCCAGCTTCCTTAAGTGCTTGGAAATCTGTCAGCTCTTCACCAATCTCACGAATGGTAATAGATGCATATGGAAGAACTCGAACAGAAGCCGTTTCTTCAATACGTTTATTTAACTTTTCCAATTGTTCCTTAGAATCAGGAACAGGTCTTGTGTTTGGCATGGCCGCAACCGTTGTAAATCCGCCCTTTGCAGCGGACTTAGTTCCAGTCTCAATAGTTTCCTTCTTCTCGCCTCCTGGCTCGCGAAGGTGGACATGCAGATCAATAAATCCAGGAGCAATAAGCAAACCCGAAGCATCAATCGTTTCTTTTGCTTCCTTTGAAATTCCTTCTTTTATTTCAACAATCTTTCCAGATTCTATTAAGATATCTCTTCTAATGAACTCCCCTTCATTAGTTAGCAACTGCCCATTCTTTATAAGTGTTGACATCTTTACCGCCCCTTTCAGATTGTTCAAGTGCTCTTTTTAATACCGCCATTCTTACAAAAACACCATTCGTCATTTGCTTAAATATTCTTGACCGTTCACATTCTACTAAGCAATCAGCTATTTCAACATCACGATTGATAGGAGCTGGATGCATAATGATGCTTCCTGGCTTCATTTTTCTTTCCCTTTCCACAGTCAATCCGTAGGCTTGATGGTATTCTTCAGCTGTTCGATCCCCTTTAACTTCATGGCGTTCATGCTGAATTCTTAACAGCATGACAACATCGGAAGTAGCTACAGCTGTATCAATATTTTCAAAATTGACCCCATTTTCAAGAATTTCATCATCAAACCACTCTTCAGGTCCTGAAAAAACAACTTCAGCACCTAATCTTACTAAAGTATCAGCATTCGACCTTGCTACTCGGCTATGTCTGATATCACCGATAATCGCAACCTTTAATCCATGAAAGCAGCCAAATTCCTGTTTGATGGTTAATAAATCTAGAAGCGATTGTGTAGGATGATGCCCACATCCGTCACCAGCATTAATGATTGCAGCATCTGTTTTTCCATCTAAACTGTCAAAATATCGATCTTCGCTATGGCGAATAATAACTGCATTTGCTCCTATTGCTTCAAGCGTTTTAACCGTATCATAAAGAGTTTCACCCTTTTGCACACTTGATGTACTCACTTCAAATGGGATCGTATTAATTCCTAATCTTCTTTCAGCAACTTCAAAGCTGCATTTCGTCCTCGTGCTATTTTCATAGAATAAATTCGCTACAAACATATTTTTCCCAGCTGACCATGTACCACCATCTAAAAAGTATTGAGCATCTTCAAGAATTTCGTTAATTTCATTAATAGTTAATTCAGTTGTCGTTAGTAAATGTTTCATTCATAAACCCTCCCTTATCTTCTAAAAAAAACACCCTGACATTTTGTCAGGGTGCTGAAGAGTTGAAGAGACAAGTTGGCAAAAGGAAGCAATGATTTCCTTTTACCCAATCACTTCAACACCCTTTCAAATCTCTCTGGACTTACTTAAAAGGCGTTATACTGATTAACCTTATTCTAATTCTGTTTCAAACATATTATCCTTTACCGGCTCTCGGCCAGGTAAAATCAAGTTTAAAACCACTCCGCAAATCGCTGCAAGAGCCATTCCCTGGATCTGCAATGGTCCGATATCGACATGTGCTCCGCCAATGCCGATGACTAGGATGACCGAAGCAATCACTAGATTTCTTTTGTCACCAAAGTCTACTTTGCTGTCCACTAACATTCTCAATCCAGATGAGGCGATTATTCCAAACAAAAGGATTGATACTCCGCCCATAACAGGTGTAGGAATAGAGCTGATGAGAGCTGAAACTTTCCCGATAAACCCGAAGATAATCGCTAAAACGGCTGCACCGCCTAATACATACACACTATATATTCTAGTGATCGCGAGTACACCGATGTTTTCACCATACGTAGTCTTTGGCGGTCCGCCCATGATCGCTGAGATCATCGTTGCTGTCCCATCTCCAAGAAGCGAACGATGTAGACCAGGGTCTTTAATATAATCTTTGTTAACTACCTTTCCTAGGACGAGCTGGTGTCCGATGTGCTCAGAAATTGTAACGATTGCAACAGGCAGCATTAAGAGCATGAGATCTAATGTAAAGCTTATATTGTAGTCGGCGAATGGGAAAACAAAATCAGGAACTTCAATCCAGTCTGCCTCCCGAACACCTGTAAAATCAACAATTCCTACTGCAAGAGCATATACATACCCTATAATGATTCCAGCTAAGATTGGGATCATGCTTAGCATCCCTTTAAAGTAAACCGAGAAAATAATCGTTACAGCTAATGTGACAAGCGCTACAGAGAAGTGAAGCATACTATATTCGCTTGTTACCGGGTTATTCATCGCCATTCCTACTGCTGTTCCCGATAAAGCCAATCCGATAACCATGATGACTGGACCGACAACTATTGGCGGCAGAAGATTCATTAGCCAACGATAGCCGCCTTTTTTGATAATAAGAGCGACAACCCCATACAAGAGACCTACCATAAAGCTTCCGATCATCATCGCCCCAATTCCGCCTGCTTTTCCTGCCATTTGCAGCGGAATGATATAGGCGAATGATGAGCCCAGATAGGCCGGAACCTTCCATTTAGTGATCATAAGAAAGGCCAGTGTGCCGAAGCCGCTTGAAATTAAGGCTATGGCAGGATCTAAATCAACAAGATACGGAACTAATACTGTTGCGCCGAACATGGCGAATAAATGCTGTAAACTTAATGTTAACCATTGCATTGGTGATGGAACATCTTTAATGTCTAATACTGGTTTGTTCATCATATACCTCTCCTACTAGTTGATGTTCATATCTATTTCTTTTGATTTTCCCAGTAGCCATAAAAAAACCCTCATTTGCCAAATTTGCGCAAAGAGGGTACAGGTATACAGAAAAGGACATTCTGTATGTGTAATTCCCCCTTTGTCAGTCTCACAGGACTGCTTTTAAAAAGGGTTATTTAGTTTTCATATATACTTACTTGATCGACTTGATCGACTTCCTTTAATGCCACAACAATTTTCTCTGAACTTGAAGTCGGAATGTTTTTTCCAACAAAATCTGCCCTGATTGGCAATTCCCTATGTCCACGATCAACAAGGACTGCTAGTTGAATCGTAGAAGGTCTGCCGATATCCATCAATGCATCAAGAGCAGCTCTTACTGTCCTGCCTGTATAAAGAACATCATCAATCAGTATAACCTTCTGGTCATTAATATCTTTAGGTATATCCGACCCTTTGACTAGTGGTTCCTGACTCGCTGTAATTTTTGTTAAATCATCTCTATATAGCGTTATATCTAGTTCCCCAACAGCAATCTTTGTTCCTTCAATTTGCTCGATTCTTTCAGCAAGCCGAGTTGCAAGATATATTCCCCGAGTTCGAATTCCGACAAGAACACAGCCTTCAATACCTTTGTTTCTTTCTATGATCTCATGGGCAATCCTCGTTAATGCTCTCCTTATTGCTTGTTCATCAAGAACGATTGCTTTCTCTGAAATGTTAACCACCCCTTTACAAAAAAACTCTCGCCGCTATGGCGAGAGGATATAGGCGTTCATTAAGGATCAAGTCATACAATAGATGACTTGATATCTTATCCGCTTCCTTCTCAGCCTCACGGGACTGTGATTAAAGGACTTATTTAACTATAGTAATTTTATTTTACATACACTCATATGTCAATCATTATTTTTGGAGCTGTTCCATTAATTGCTCGAAATAATCCGGTAATGGGGCTTCAAATTCCATATATTCACCTGATCTAGGATGGACAAAGCCTAAAATACCTGCATGTAATGCCTGTCCGCCTATATCAAGAGTTTTTCTCGGGCCATATTTTGGATCTCCAACAAGCGGGTAGCCTATATACTTCATATGTACCCTAATTTGATGTGTTCTGCCTGTTTCCAGCTGGCATTCAATGAACGTATAATCGTTAAACCGATCGAGAACATGAAAATGTGTAACGGCTTTTTTTCCATTATCAACAACAGCCATACTTTGCCGGTCTTTCTGATCACGTGCAATAGGGGCATCAATTGTTCCGTAATCATGAGGGATTACACCATGAACGATCGCCTTATATTTTCTAGTTACAGTTTTTTCAACTAGCTGATTCACAAGACTTTCATGGGCAAGATCATTTTTTGCCACCATTAATAAACCTGATGTATCTTTATCAATTCGATGAACAATCCCTGGTCTCATGACCCCATTGATCCCAGACAAATCTTTACAATGCGCCATAAGCCCATTAACAAGTGTACCTGTTAAATGCCCAGGTGCAGGATGTACAACCATTCCTTTAGGTTTATTGACAACTAAAACATCCTGATCTTCATAATAAATATCTAAATCCATTTCTTCCGGTACAACGTCTAATTCCTCTGGTTCAGGAATTTGAATCACTATTTGATCATTCAGACTGCATTTATAATTTGTCTTTATTTTTTGTCCGTTGACGAGAACATGCTCATCCTTAATCCACAGCTGAACCTGTGTCCTAGACCATTCCTTATTTAATGATGTAAGAACCTTATCGATTCTTTCACCCGCCTGTTCCTCAGGAATGATGTGTTCCATTTTCTCCATGAGATTTCTCCTTTTTCAACGCTCTCTCTTCTAGCAGCATTTGTATCATAAGCAAAGCAACACCGATTACTAATGCGGAGTCAGCAACATTAAAGACAGGGAAATCATAGCCAAAAATATAAGTGTTAATAAAATCAACAACTTCTTTCCGGTAAACACGATCAATAAAATTACCGATCGCTCCCCCTAGCATAAAGCCTAAAGATACACCTAGCAGCAGTTTGCCTTTTGCAGCTTTTTGAATGTAATAAATAATTCCGATGATAACAATGACCGTTATTACATAAAAAAACCACATTTGGCCTTGCAAAATTCCCCAAGCCGCACCTTTGTTTCGATGAGAGGTTATATAGAGGAAATTTTTGATTACTTCCACACTTTCTCCCAATTGGAAGTTTTTGACTATAAGCCATTTTGTGAACTGATCCAGTGCAATAATTAGTAAAGCAATTATGTAATAAAACACAAAGGCAACCCCCACATTTTCATAGTATTACCTTTGCATTTTAGCACATTCTTTATAAAAAACACAGTAATCCTGTTGTTAATGAAATATCCCCTTTCTAAAGTAACAGTCGATTTTTTCATAGTCATCCAAGGATTTTATTGTTGGTACCATAGTTAGCAGCTCTTCAGGAATCAGTTCACCTGAAATTTCACATCTGCCAAAAAGACCTAATTCAATTTTATTTAATGTATCTTCCACATCTAATAGTTCTGCTTTAATGATTGGTTTAATAAGGGATGAAGAATTATTGTCCTCTAACCTTTCCATAAGTTCCATTCGTGTTTTACGGAGTTCCGAATAAAGTGGTTCTGCTTTGGCATCCATTTATGCTCCTCCGTTCTATTTATTTCTACCTATTATATCCGCTTGCATATTTAAAAGTCGGTGTAAGTTTTTACAGTGAGTACAACAATTAACAAAGGGCCAGATTCCACAAGATATACCTTGCGGAGTCTGACCCTCCTCATAAAAATATTATGCTAAGTGGCTGTATTGCGTTTTAACAACATCTGCACATCTAGGGCATAATGTATTAAATTCTTCAACCAGACCCACTTCTGGTGTAACAATCCAGCAGCGTTCACATGTTTCTCCTTCAGCTTTAGAAACAACGATCGCTGTATTTTCAAACTTAAGAGCATCTTCAGGAGCATCCTCATAATTTCCTGCTACCTCAAAACCAGAAACAATGAATAGTTGTTTAACATTCTCATCAATGGAATCAAGTAAGCTCTTCGCCTTTTCATCTACAAACATTGTTACTTTCGCTGTAAGTGATTTACCAATTACCTTTTCATTGCGCGCTTCTTCAAGAGCCTTCAAAACATCATCACGAAGTTTCATAAATGATGTCCATTTCTCTTCTAGTCCCTTAGCGTTAGGCAGTTCTTTATACTCTGGCATATCAGTTAGCTGAACACTTTCTTCTTTAACTGAAGGGATAAAGCTCCAAACCTCATCTGCCGTATGGGAAAGAACAGGTGCAACTAATTTTGTTAAGGAAATCAAGCACTCATACAGAACGGTTTGAATAGCACGACGATCAGGATGATCCTTCCCTTCAATATAGAGAATATCCTTTGCAAAATCGAGATAGAACGCACTCAAATCAAGTGTACAGAAATTATTAACAGCATGATAAATGCCGGCATACTCGTAATGTTCATAGGCTTCTCGAACAGTCTTAACTAATTTATTTAATTTTACAAGCATAAACTGGTCTACTTCTCGCAAGTTTTCAAAGGAAACAGCATTTGTGTTTGGATCAAAGTCAGCAAGATTTCCTAGTAAGAAACGGAAAGTATTTCTAATCTTGCGGTATACCTCAGTAACTTGCTTTAAAATCGCATCAGAAACACGAACATCGGCCTGATAATCTACTGAAGACACCCAAAGCCTTAAAATATCTGCGCCTAATTGATTCATTACTTTGGCTGGAATGACAACATTGCCCAATGACTTGCTCATCTTTCTTCCTTCACCATCTAAAACAAATCCATGGCTGAGAATCCCTTTGTAAGGAGCCTTTCCAGTAACAGCAACAGCTGTGGATAGAGATGAGTTAAACCATCCTCGGTACTGGTCAGATCCTTCTAAATAAAGATCAGCTGGTCTTTGCAGGTCATCTCGCTCCAATAATACAGCCTGGTGTGACGAGCCTGAATCGAACCATACATCCATAATGTCTGTTTCTTTCGTAAATTCCCCATTTGGACTTTCAGGATGTGTAAAGCCCTCTGGAAGTAAATCTTTTGCTTCTTTTTCAAACCAAATGTTTGATCCATGCTCACGGAATAGGTTGGAAACATGATTAATGGTTTCATCCGTAATAATCGGATCTCCATTTTCTGCATAAAATACAGGAATAGGCACACCCCAAGCACGCTGACGTGAAATACACCAATCTCCACGATCACGAACCATATTAAATAAACGAGTCTCGCCCCATGCAGGTACAAACTTTGTTTCATTTATAGCATCCAAAAGCTCTTTACGGAAATCTTTAATGGAAGCAAACCATTGTGCTGTTGCACGATAAATAACTGGCTTTTTTGTTCTCCAATCATGTGGATAAGAGTGGGTAATGAATGAAAGCTTTAATAACGCCCCAGCCTCATCAAGTTTTTCGGTAATTGATTTATTGGCTTCATCATAGAATAACCCTTCAAAACCCTCAGCTTCCTTCGTCATATATCCGCGGTCATCAACTGGACATAATACATCAAGTCCATATTTCTGACCAACATAGAAGTCGTCTTCCCCGTGACCAGGTGCGGTATGAACACATCCAGTACCGGCATCAATCGTTACGTGTTCTCCTAATATGACAAGAGAATCCCGTCCATATAATGGATGGACAGCAACAATATTTTCAAGTTCTGAACCTTGAACTGTTTTAACTACTTGAGGGTCCTGCCATTCTACTTCCTTCGTAACTGCTTCTAAAAGGTCAGCTGCAACAACATACTTTTGACCTTTTTCTTCCACAACAACATAGTTAAGCTCAGGATGAACAGCGATCCCTAGGTTAGCAGGAATTGTCCAAGGTGTTGTTGTCCAAATGACGATTTGCGTGTCCTCATCTAATACACCCTTGCCATCAGCTACTTTAAAGCCTACATAGATGGATGGAGAGCGCTTATCTTTATATTCAATTTCTGCTTCTGCTAATGCTGATTCAGAAGATGGAGACCAATATACTGGCTTTAAGCCTTTGTAAATATAGCCTTTTTTCGCCATTTCCCCAAACACTTTAATTTGCTGTGCTTCATATTCAGGCTTTAAGGTAATGTAAGGATTTTCCCAATCCCCTCTTACTCCTAAGCGTTTGAACTGAGTACGCTGGCTGTCAATTTGTTCATATGCATATTGTTCGCAGAGCTTCCTGAATTCTGCAACAGTCATTTCCTTACGCTTGACCCCTTTATTCGTCAGTGCCTGCTCAATCGGAAGACCATGTGTATCCCAGCCAGGAACATATGGAGCATGGTAACCGCTCATTGACTTATGGCGGACAATCATATCTTTGAGGATTTTATTTAAAGCATGGCCAATGTGAATATCACCATTTGCATATGGAGGCCCATCATGCAAAACAAACATTGGACGGCCTTTTGTACGTTCTTGAACTTTCTCATAAATATTCATTTCTTTCCATTTAGCCTGAATTTCGGGCTCACGGTTTGGTAAATTTCCACGCATAGGAAATTCTGTTTTTGGCATTAATAAAGTATCTTTGTATTCCATTTCCTTTTCCTCCCGTAGCTTTCACTAGCTTCATGATTACCATTTTTAACAACATTAAACCAATTATTGATGTGGCTAGAGCTTCTAAAAATAAAAAAACCCCCTCATCCCAAAAAGGGACGAGAAGGTATTATTTCCCGCGGTACCACCCTTGTAGATAGAATAATAAATAAACTTCTATCCGCTTTAAAAATTCTTAACGTGAATGACTCGCCTTTATCTACTGATCCTTAAAGGATGTTCAACAAAGGAACTCAAGGGTGATCTTCCAAATCTCCGCTTACTCCAGGCTTTCACCTTCCCTGGTTCGCTGACAATGCCTGCTAAGCAATGATCTAAGCTATGAAATTTGTACTGTCCCTCTCATAGTTAATGTTCATAATTTACATTCTTTTTAAGATTATATGCGATATATTCTGCTTTCGTCAAGCTAATGAATCCTCTTCTTGAGCGGATTTTAATTCGGTAGCGTCAAGCTTATATTCCAGTAAATGATCCCAGTCATCGTTATTTAACAAATCAAGCTGAGCTTCGATTAGCATTTTAAAGCGAGTTCGGAATACCTTCGATTGCTTTTTTAATTCCTCAATTTCAAGGGCAATTTTTCTTGCCTTTGATAATGATTCATTGACAATTCTGTCCGCATTTTTCTCAGCCTCTTTAATGATAAGCTTTGCTTCCTTTTGTGCGTTTCTTCTTACTTCTTCTGCAGCCTCTTGGGCTACAATAATTGATTTATTTAACGTTTCTTCAATTGTGGTAAAATGGCCAATCCGTTCGTTTTGGTCATTTAGTCTTTCCTCTAATTCCTTCTTTTCTCTAATTAGAATTTCATAGTCTTTAATCACTTGGTCAAGAAATTCATTTACTTCATCTTCATCATAACCTCGGAATCCTTTGCTGAATTCTTTATTATGAATATCTAACGGTGTTAATGGCATCTTGGCCACCTCCCAAATTCAGTAGTAATAATTATGTACTTGGTCTAATAAATATCTATCTAATATTAATTCGACAACTTGTAGCAAAATCCTGCAATATTAATAATTATTTTTGTTTTCCCGCGGTGATTTTCCATTTATCTCTTTTCGTTTTTCCTTCTAAAGAGATAATTTTTGCACGGCCATACCCTCTAATTGAAATTATATCACTTTCTCTCACTTCAAAAGATGGATTTTCAATTAAAGTCCAATTCACCTTAGTAAGACCCTGTTGAATTAAAGTTTGAGATTTCTGCCTTGAAATATTATGAATAGCAGAAACAACTGTATCTAACCGTAAAGATGTTGAAGTTACAGATTGTTCAGACCAAATTTCGTTCGACTGAAGGGCACTGGCTAATGGCAGTTTCACTAAACTGACAGAGGCCTTGCCAATTGTGTTCAATTGCGTAGAAATATAGTGTTCAATGTCTCTAGTTACTAAAAACTGTATCCGATCATCTTCAAGAAGGATATCACCATATTTCATCCTTTTTAGCCCAAGAGACATTAGGCTGCCAAGCACTTGAGGATGTTCCAAGTTAACAAACTTTTTCGGATATTCAACTTCATATAAAGATATTTGAAAGTCTTCATCCTCTGGCTGTAAGTACTCTGGATATAACAAGGCACGCTTCCTCTCAGCCATATCAAAGCCGCCAAACAACTGTATCTTTACATCATTATTAATTCCAATTAATTGTCTGATGATTTCCTGTTCTCTTGGATCAAGAAAATCAGTTAATTTCGGTGCATATGTAATTTCCACGGAGTTCTTCCAGTTAAGAACTTGATCAATAAAACCTTTTTCTTCTGGACGAAAGTGCTGGTAAATAGACATTTACTTACAATACTCCTTTAAGTAGCATCCTTTGTTTTCATTTTACTGCCCCTCTGGAATAAGAAAACAAAAAAGGGCCTTGGAAAGAGCCCTGTAGCTTTCAAATTATGCAATCCAAACGAACAACTGGTGCAATCCGCTTGATGCAAAGCGTAGAACTAAAATAGCCACAATTGGAGATATATCAATCATACCAAGTGGTGGAATTATTTTTCTGAACGGTTCTAAGTAAGGTTCACAAATTCTTCCTAAAAATTGCCCAATTCCTGACTCCCTAGCATTTGGAAACCAGGACAATAAAATATAGATGATTAATGCCCATGAATAATAGTAAATAATCGATGTTAACACACTAAGTATAATACCCATTAAATATTACCACCTCGAACTTTCGAATTCAGTTTCTTGCATGATTTGAGAAATATTACCTGAAACCTCAATATTATCAGGGGTGCATAAGAAAATATCAGTCCCAATTTTCTGTATATCCCCGCCAATCGCATAGACGGTTCCACTTAAGAAGTCTACAATTCTTTTTGCCTGGTCCCGATCGATTCTTTGTAGGTTAACAACAACTGCTCTTCTGTTTTTCAATTGGTCAGCAATGTCCTGTGCTTCTGCATACACACGTGGTTCAATTAATACAACCTTTGATGATTTTTGCACACTTTGAAGACTGACGACATTATTCTTCTGCACGGGCTGTTTTTGAGATTGAGGCTGTTTTTGTTCGGGCTCTTCTTCCATATATTCTTCTTGTCTATCATCATATTCATCATCTAAGAAGAAAAATGTTTTAAACTTTGATTTTATGCTCATTTTACAAACCTCCTATTCCTCGTTTCCTACAAGAGCGGTTCCAATCCGGACCATTGTCGCTCCTTCTTCAATAGCAATCTCGAAGTCATTTGACATACCCATCGATAGCTCATGACAAGGTGCGTAATCTAATTCCATCTGTTGAATGTCAATCTGCAGTTTTTTAAGTTTTTGAAAACATGATCTTAGCAGTTGTTCATCAGAAGTTAGCGGAGCCATTGTCATTAAACCACATACAAGAATATTTGGATACTGACTTAACTCCTCAATAAACTTCTTAACCTCTTCAGGATGAATTCCCTGCTTTGATTCTTCACCTGATACATTGACTTGTATAAAACATTTTATTTGCTTGTTTGCACGCTTATTTATTTCTTGAGCAAGCGACAATCTGTCAAGAGAGTGAATATAGTCAACTATGCCAATGATATTTTTCACTTTTCTAGTTTGTAAAGCACCAATAAAATGCCATACCGGCTTGTCCTTGATCACTTCCCATTTCTCTAGGAGTCCATCATCTCGATTTTCTCCTAAATGGATAACACCCGCATCAAGCGCTTCAAGGGCGCGTTCAGTCGATACGTATTTGGTTACAGCGATAATCTTAATATCTTCAATATTTCGATTAGATCTTTCACAAGCATTTTTTATTTTCATTTGAATTTTTTTTAGATTTTCAATGACCTTCATTTAAAACTAGAAATCCTCCTTCCAGCCAATAAAACTCATCATTCTTCCTGTTTTCCCTTTGTCTCTTCGGTGCGAGAAGAAATCTTTGTTTTCACAGCTGGTGCATAAATTTGTTACGATTATGTTTTTTTCCATGACGCCTGATTTAATTAGAATATCTTTATTTAATTGCTTTAAGTCAAGAAAATATTGATTATCCTCTATTTGAGTATAAGGTTTAGGATGGTAATCGGCTAGGTTTTTGTCTATTATTGATATAACACGATTATCAACAATATAACATTTACCGCAAATGGATGGTCCAATTACTGCATGAATTCCTTCAATGTCCATATTTTCTTTCTTAAACATTGAAACCATTTCGCTGGCAATCCCATTGACTGTTCCCTTCCAGCCCGCGTGGGCAACACCAATTGCTCCAGTCTTTTCATGACAGAAATAAAGGGGTACACAGTCGGCGTAGCATAAGGTTAGCAGCAGTCCAGAATTTGCTGTAAAAAAGCCATCTGTTGCTTTGTAGGAATCCTCATAAAGTAAAGAGCCTCTCCCGCCGTTTTCTCTATTTACCTTTTCTATGTGTATGTCATGTGTTTGTTCTGCACTCACCCATGTATGAAGTGGGAATCCTAATCTTTCAGCCATATGTTCCCGGTTTTGTCTAACAGATTGCACTGAATCATTTACATGGAGCCCAAGGTTCAAAGAGGAATAAGCGCCTTCACTAACTCCGCCATTTTTACTCGTAAATCCCGCACGTAAACCGGGAAACTTCTCAGCCCATTCATTAATAACAAAATACTCGCTTTTTTTCAAAATAAATGGTTCCATTTATTAAACCCCATTATATTTTTCTATAGTTTACCATAATATAGCCACTCTTCACAGTTAAAAGACATTATTTACACATCTTCATCGACATCTTTCTCCATATTACCATTCTGGTAACGCACAAGGATGACATCTTCCCCAATCTTAAGGATATTTTTCCAAGGAATAATCATATCTTCATCCCGGCCAAAAAAACCTAAAACCTTCCCAGTTCCCCCAATAATAACAGCATTAATTTTCCCGGTTTGAACATTGATATCTATATCCCCAACATTGCCAAGCTTCTTTCCATTTGCTACATTTATGACATCCTTCATTTGGAATTCTGATATTCTTATCATTTCCTCCCACTCCCATCATTTCGCATCGATATAGAATATATATGACTATCCATAATAAATTATCGTATCTATTAATAGAAAAAAGAATAAGCTGCCAAAACGGCAGCTTAGCTTTGAATATTTTTATTCATTTGTTTGATGGCAGCTTTCTCAAGTCTCGAAACTTGTGCTTGGGAGATGCCGATTTCTTCAGCAACTTCCATTTGAGTTTTCCCTTGAAAAAAGCGTTTTCGCAGAATTAGCTTTTCCCGATCGTTTAACCTTCTCATTCCTTCTTTTAACGCTATTTCCTCAATCCATTGAATATCCTTACTCTTCTCATCACTTAATTGATCCACCACATAAATTGGATCTCCCCCATCATTATAAATGGGTTCAAACAAGGACACAGGGTCTTGAATTGCATCTAAAGCAAATACAATTTCCTCATGCGGCACATCAAGCTCCTTCGCAATTTCAACTGCTGTCGGCTCTCTCGATGTTTTACTCATCAATCGTTCTCTTACTTGCAATGCCTTGTAAGCAATATCCCTTAATGAACGAGAGACGCGTATCGGATTATTATCACGCAAATATCTTCTAATTTCGCCTATTATCATGGGAACAGCATAGGTGGAAAACTTAACGTTTTGACTTAAATCAAAATTATCAATAGACTTCATTAGACCGATACAGCCGACCTGGAATAGGTCATCAACAAATTCACCCCTGTTATTAAAGCGTTGGATAACGCTGAGAACTAGGCGTAAATTACCGTTAACGAGTTTTTCCCGTGCGGTTATATCCCCCTTATGCATTTGCTTGAAGAGTTCTCTCATTTCTTCGTTTTTCAAAACTGGAAGCTTTGATGTATCAACACCGCAAATTTCTACTTTATTTCGAGTCAATTCTTTCCCTCCTCATAGGAGCTGCTGTACAAAAAACAGTATTTCCTTGAGGAGGAAAAATATGCACGGCTAGAAGTTTGACTCAAACACATAATTTAGAAAAACACGATGGATTCAAGCTTTAATCCTGCATTTTTTTTATAAAAATAATTTTTTTCGAAATAATAAATTTACAGCTCTATACCATTTTATTAAATTCTTTTTTAAGCCGCTTTATTATTCGCTTTTCTAATCTTGAAATATACGATTGTGAAATGCCCAGCATATCAGCTACATCCTTTTGGGTCTTCTCTTCCCCAGTTCCTAGTCCAAACCGCAGTTCCATAATTTGCTTTTCTCTATCAGATAACTGATGCAATGCTTTTGATAAGAGTTTCTTATCTACATTTGCTTCGAGGTCCTTAGTAATAATATCTTCCTCCGTACCTAATACATCTGATAAAAGCAATTCATTTCCATCCCAATCAATATTTAATGGCTCATCAAAGGAAACCTCTGAACGAATTTTATTATTTCTTCTTAAATACATTAATATCTCATTTTCTATACACCGTGACGCATATGTAGCAAGCTTTATTTTCTTTTCGGGATTAAAGGTGTTAACAGCCTTAATAAGGCCAATGGTGCCAATACTAATTAAATCCTCAATATTGATTCCTGTATTTTCAAATTTCCTAGCTATATAAACAACTAGCCTTAAATTTCTTTCAATTAAAATGGATCTTGCTGCTTTATCACCATTCGGAAGTTTTTCTAATAACAGTTCCTCTTCTTCTTTGCTAAGAGGAGGGGGCAATGCTTCGCTTCCGCCAATATAATATACTTCATCCGTTTTAAGTCCAAGCTTCATTAATAATTTATACCAATAGTATGATAAGCGAAGTTTTAACCGTTTCATGAAATATCCTCCTCCTAAATAGAAATGTGTTACTATGCATGCTTTACATATGCCTCTGTATTAACCTTTTTTGTAGTCGTAAGCATCTTAGGATGTACAATGCATTGAAATGCATCATCTGCGGACAGCTGCTGCATTGAAAAAGAAATAAGACCTTTTTCTACCTTCATTAATTCATTTTCTTTTTCTAATTCAATGTAATCAGGCTTAATTGCAATAATTAACTGGTGTTCTTGTCCAACTACTTTGTATGGAACAATTCTCATTCTGTACTCCCAATCTGAAGATATCATTTCCTCACCTAGAATGATATTTTCTGGATTTCGGGCCATTTTTACTATATCCTCTGGAAATTCCTCAACCCTGTTTTTTAATGAAATAAACATGACGGGCATTTTAGTAATTGGATCATAAAGCTGGTTTCCGCTATCAATTAGACCTTTAAACCTGAATATTTCACCATTTATTGAAACAATGACCTTAATTAAAGTATCATATTGGATTTTTGTCATTTCAATTTGATCCATATTACGTTTAGAAAAATGCCAGGCTAATGGAAAACCAATTAATACAAATACCCAGCTGATTGGATCCCCAAACCCTTTAACACTTGCAAGCATAACCGAGGAAGAAAGCTGAAAGTCAAATTTGATAAAATAATGCACACCGATCAGTGTTCCGCCAATTAAAAACGTTATTAAATAAAAAGTCATCAAACCGTTAATAAAGTAGCGAAGCCTTTTATAACCAAACACTGTTAAAATCATGAAAATAGAGAATAACAATTTAGCAAATGGATGTGATGAGAACGTGTTCAATGGAGTAAGGGATAACAAAATTATGGCAGACCCAATTAATCCCCCTGTAAAAAGCCTCCAAAGCCTTATATCCCTTTTTAAGATAACAGCAGTTAAGTAAAGCAACAGGCTATCAAATAAAAGATTTAAAGCCCAAATAATATCTAAATAAACCTCCAATCTTCTTCCTCCTTATAGATTGGTAGGAACAAATATATGACACCTAGTAATCTTTTAAAAAAAGTATAACGTACCCTATAAGATAAAGTGTGTCACTTTCTGTAATCAAAAAGATAGAAATTTCCACTATTCCTTTCGAATTTTGTCAATATTTAGCTTTTCACAAACTAGACACTTTTGGTCTAAAAAAGTGTGATTCAAATCACACTTTCGAATTCTTTATTCCACTATAATGACGATGATAATAGAGTAAAGGGGTTTTTCAGAATGTTAGATCAAAAAACAATTGATATTATTAAGAGTACAGTTCCAGTTCTTGAACAGCATGGAGAAGAAATCACAAAAAAATTCTATGAATTAATGTTCGGCAATCATCCAGAATTATTAAATGTTTTTAATCACGCTAATCAAAAGCAAGGCAGACAGCAAAAAGCGCTTGCAAATACTGTCTATGCCGCTGCGAAATATATCGATCAATTAGAAGCGATTGTCCCTGTAGTAAAACAAATAGCCCATAAGCACAGATCTTTAGGAATATTGCCAGAGCAATATCCAATAGTAGGAAAACATTTGCTATTAGCCATAAAAGCAGTATTAGGTGAGGCTGCTACAGATGAAATCATTAGTGCATGGGAAAAAGCCTATGGAGTTATTGCCGATGCATTTATTAATGTAGAAAAGGATATGTATGATAAGGCGGGCAAACAGCAAGGGGGCTGGGAGCTTTTCAGAGAATTTAAAATTGAAAAAATCGTAAAGGAAAGTGATGTTATTACCTCCTTTTACTTTACACCAGTCGATGGAGAGCCTATCGCTGAATTTATTCCCGGACAATACATTAGTATTAAATTAAATAATATACCTAACGAACAATACACACATATTCGTCAATATAGCCTATCTCAATCACAAGATAAATCGTTCTATCGCATATCAGTTAAGAGAGAGGATCCAATTGGAAATAAACCTGCTGGAATCGTTTCAACTTATTTGCACAATAATGCCAAGGTTGGCGACATCATTGAAATCAGTGCGCCTGCTGGTGATTTTGTATTAGAGGAACAAACAATTCGGCCAACCGTTCTGCTTAGCGGTGGGGTAGGCATCACACCGATGCTTTGCATGCTCCATCAACTAGCTGATAAACAACAAGAAACTACCTTTATCCATGCAGCTATTAATGGAAATGTTCATGCGTTTGTCAATGAAGTCAAGCAAATAACCGAGAAAAGTGAATTAGTAAGAAGCTATTACTGCTATGAAAAACCAACTGCTCTTGACAAAGAAAATGGGCTCTATAGTAAAGAAGGCTATATTACTTCTGATTGGTTAAATAAAGTAATCAATAACAAAGATGCTATTGTTTATATGTGCGGTCCCGTCGGCTTTATGCAAGCTATGTATGAAGCATTAATGAAAGCAGGCATCAAAAAGGAAAATATCCGCTATGAATTCTTCGGACCGGCCATGGAATTAAAAGAGTCTCAAACTGTTTAAGTTAATAAACAATAAAAAGGCATGACTCTCTTTAACAGAGGTCATGCCTTTATTCATTGACATACAATTATCTTCTACGATTTCTATTTCTTAAAAATGTAGGGATGTCTAATGCATCATCAGTTTGTTGAGTATAATTATTTCTTACGGGTTCATGAGAAACTTCTTCTCTTTTTGGTTCACGTTTAACTTGATTTATTGCAGGTTTTGGTTGTCCAAAAGTTGGCCTAGAAGACGGTTTTGGCTGGGGAATTTCTTCATTAAAGCCAGTAGCAATTACTGTAACGACAATCTCATCATTTAGGTTTTCATTAATAACCGAGCCAAAAATCATATTAACATCCTGATCAGATGCAGTTGCAACAATATCTGCTGCTTCTTGTACCTCATAAAGACTTAAATTCGTTCCGCCAGTAATATTCATTAGTACACCTTGAGCGCCATCAATAGATGTTTCTAATAACGGAGAGGAGATGGCTTTCTTCGCAGCCTCAGCAGCACGGTTCTCTCCAGCAGCAACACCAATTCCCATTAATGCTGATCCTTTGCTGGACATAATTGTTTTAACATCCGCGAAATCTAGGTTAATTAGTCCAGGCACTGCAATTAAGTCAGAGATACCTTGTACACCTTGACGGAGCACATTATCAGCCTCACGGAAAGCTTCAAGCATTGGCGTACTTTTATCTACGATTTCTAATAAACGATCATTAGGTATGACAATCAATGTGTCAACAGCTTCCTTCATAGAAGCAATACCGCCCGCAGCTTGTGTAGAACGCTTTCGTCCTTCAAAGGTAAACGGACGTGTGACAACTCCAACAGTTAATGCCCCAAGATCTCGTGCAATTTGAGCGATTACAGGCGCAGCACCTGTTCCTGTCCCTCCACCCATACCGGCAGTTACAAAAACCATATCTGCTCCTTTAAGAGCTTCTTCAATTTGCTCTTTACTCTCTTCAGCAGCCTTCTTACCGACCTCAGGGTTAGCACCTGCACCAAGTCCACGGGTGAGCTTTCCGCCAATTTGCATTTTCACTTCTGCTTTAGATAAATTTAGTGCCTGAGCATCCGTGTTAACTGCAATAAATTCTACACCTTGTACACCATGTTCAATCATTCGGTTAACCGCGTTGTTACCACCGCCGCCAACGCCGATGACTTTAATAGTTGCCAATGAATCTAAATTAGTATCAAATTCCAACATGACAAATCCTCCTAATTCGACGATATCCCATAGAACACCATTTTTACGAATAATTTTTTAAAAGGCAAAGTGTATAGACGCCATTTATACTAAGTAAATAATTCATTGATTTATTAAATTATATTAAAATTGATAAATAGCATTTTTGCCTTTTTAGCCACTATTCGAAAAAGTATCCGAGGAACTTCTTCACTCTTGATGTAATTTTTTCTTCCGGTTGTTTTTCCGGCTTTTTTGGTTGCGGTTGTTTTGGAACACGCTTTTCTTTTACTTCTGGTGCATGGACGGGTGCTCCGCCCATTGCCATTTTTCTGCCTTGAATCTTCGCATTTTTATATGCAAATTTAATTAGTCCTACTGCAGTCGTAAATTGTGGCTCCCTTACACCGATATAATCTGGTATGGCGATTCGAACCCGATTTTGAAAAATGACTTGGGCTAACTCAAGGATCCCTTGAGTGTTCGCGACCCCACCTGTAAGAACGAATCCTCCAGGCAAGTCTTGAGAGCCTAGCCTTCTCACTTCATTTTGGATCAAGTCAAAGATTTCTTCCATACGTGCTTCAATGATATCAGAAATTTCCAGCTGATTAAATTGCTGGTGCTGGTCACTCCCAATTATCGGTACACTGAAAACCTCTTCTTCTGATGCATGGTCATAAAAAGCATATCCATACTTGGTTTTTATCTTTTCAGCATCCTCAGTTGATGTGCGGAGACCGATTGATAAATCCTTTGTGATATGGTCTCCCCCTACTGGAAGAACACTTGTAGCTTTTAAATTACCCTGTTCAAATATGGCTATTGTTGTTGAACCACCGCCAATATCAATTAGGGCTACACCGAGATTCTTCTCATCCTTTGACAATGCGTAAGCACCAGCTGCCAAAGGCTGAAGTGTAATGTCAAGTATTTCAAGACCCGCACGTTCAACACAACGTAATGAATTATGTAAAATGGTCTTGGATCCAGTAATAATGGTGCCTTCCATTTCAAGACGTACCCCTATCATTCCACGCGGATCATTAATTTCATCTAAACCATCAACAATAAATTGTTTCGGAATGACATCGATTATATCTCTTTCCGGCGGAATAGAAACCACTTGGGCTGCATCAATGACTCTAGCTACATCATCATCTGAAATTTCCCTGTTTTCACTTGAAACTGCAACTACTCCATGACATGGCTGGAGCATAACATGGTTGCCAGTGATGCCAACTATTACACTTGTAATTTCCATTCCTATCATTCTTTCAGCCTGTTCAATTGCCTTTCTAATTGAATGAACCGTTTCATCTATATCAACAATGGCTCCCTTTCTTAAACCTTCAGATTGCACACTGCCGACACCAATAATATTTAAAGAGTCGTTGACCATTTCCCCTATGATAACTTTTACGCTGGATGTACCGATGTCAAGACTTACATATATTTCATTGTTGTTCATTCTATGGCACCTCCTTTTGCTATTCCCGCTTTATTCTAAATTAATTTGCTAATATTAAATAATTCGGCAAAACTAGCAATTTCCCTTTATAAAAATTAATTTTTTTCAGTTTTTTCACGGCTTACAGACCATTTTGTCAATAATATTCTTCTTATCACAGCTATATTTTGGAATAATCTAACTCCAAATGCAAATACTGCCGCTAAATATAAGTCTACACCAAGATGAACACCTAGAAAAGCCAAACTTGCAGCAAGCAAAATATTAAAAAAGAAACCGGAAACAAAAACCTTTTCATCGTATATGTTCTGAAGCTGAGCACGTATTCCTCCAAATAACGTATCTAATGCGGCAAGTACAGCAATAGATAAATAATTGGAATACTCCTCTGGAATTTTCACTTCGGTAAATAAACCTAGAATAACACCTATTATTAATCCTAATAAAGGAAGCCACATATTATGAATTGCCTCCTTTGTCTGTGTTCACTGGTTCCATATCTCTTATCCTTATTGTATTTTCATACGCGGGTATTGTAATAATTCCCTCCGGCTTTTGAACTTTCACCCTTAGATTATCAATAAAAAATTCGTCAGCAGATTTTGATACTTGCATCCGTTTAAACAGTTTGTCAGCGGATTTTGCGTCTTCAGCGATCACCTTGATCTCGATTGGCAATCGATTGAGGGAATGCCCGTCAACCTTTGTTTCTCCGTTTATATCTCTAATTACCGTTGTATTAATGAGGCGCTGACCATCAATTGATATGTGCATTGCATTATACATATTTAATTCATTAATTAGTCTTTTTAATAAATCGGGAGAAACAGTTGATACAGGCTTGCCAACTAAAAGTTCTTCATATACTGGCTCAATATTTAAGATGATCCCATTTCCTTGTACCTTCGTTAACCCTGCTTCTGCTTTTAGTTCACCAAGAGTTTCCCTCAAAATTTGTTCTTTGCTTTGCTTTAGTTCAGTTTCGTACTTGGCAATCTTTTCTTCATTTGATCGTACTTCACGAATTAGTTTGATCTGGAGCTCATTTTCCTTCATGACATCTTCCCTAAGCTGCCAAGTATCTCGAGTATCACGTACAACGGGCTCTTTAACCGTTCGAAATTGAATAGCTACCATAAATCCAATGACAATCGTTATAAGTGTGAAATTTATATTTTTTTTGAATTTGTCCACGTTTTTTACCACCTAACTTTCCAACCTAATTTAAAAATGTGGACGATTTTTGAAACAATTATACATACTGTTATATTAGCTTCCTAACAAAGGCTCCAACATAATATCGGCTTTTTTTTCAAGAGTAAATAGAATATTATCATTGACTAATGAATCCTTTACTCCGCCTGTTAAATTCAAAGCTGAGGCTAAAACATCAGCATCGCCAATAGCGGAAATGACGAAGGGTGCTGGATGCTGATAGCCGTCAACTTCTATAACCGGCCCATTACAGAGAATATATGAATTATGGGCTAGCCTTTGTCCGTTAATAGCAATAGCAGAAGCACCAGATATATATAATTCATTTATTACCTTAAACACATGATGTTCATGAACAATATAATTATTAACATTCACTTCTTCAGGATTATAATCCCCATCTGCCAGCGTTACTTCAACACCTTGCCCTTTTACTTTAACCTTGCCTAAATACATTCTATACTTTTCTGCATCTTCAGCGAGATTGAAGTAAACCTGTGCTTCTTGTGACATCTCCTTCTCGATTTCACGCACTCTCTCTTGCTTTTCATTTAATTCTTTTTGTAATGAGCGGTTTTTTTCCTCTAATTGAACTAATTGATTCCGTAATTCTAAATCTCTTTCCCATTGTTTTCCTGTTATAGCTGTGTTCTCACCTTCGCTTTGAGTTTGATGATATGAAAAAGCAATGATATAGCCTAATACAAGAAAAACAAGAGAAAAAATAACATGATTACCCGTCACTTTCAATTTCTTCTTCAAGCTGTTCAGCTCCCTCTTGTTCATAAGCTTTGAAATAAGAGCCGACTTCCAAATCAATAATGCCTTTTTTATTAGGGTCCAATTGGCTAATAATTGAAGGGTAGTGTGACATTTTTTCTGAAAAGCTTTTGACTGTAGCACTTACTTCAAATCCATCATTCATATAAAGAGTCAGATTATACGTATCTGTTTTCTTTGGGGTATGGTGAATTTCAGAAATAGAATTTAATACCACCTCTGGAAGCACTTCAAGCTCATTAATCATTCCATTAAGTTCATTACCTTCAGAAAAGCCAATGAGTATAGGCGCAGTTGCGGGGATTTCAGCAGTTTTACTCTTTTTAAGAACTTTCCCATTTTCAAGAACCGGCAAATAGCTTTTATCTTTCATTATGTAGGCGATACGCTTATATTCACTTATTGTCATTCTAACAGTATTAGGCAAATTGATCTTAACATTTGCGGATTTTATCTCTGGAAGCTCTTCAAGTTTGCTCTTTATAGCACTTTCATCTACTTTCCAAATATTTATTTTCTCGGAAAGACCTGACAGAGAAATCAATTCTTCTTGGCTGTATGTGGAGCTGCCTAAAACTTCGATTTTATGTATATGGCTTAAGGGAGATTGGAAATAAATGATAAAAGAAATAAGCGTGAAAAATAACAGCAGCAAAAAAATCAGTCTTCTATTAGCTTTTTTTCGCCTTTGTTGTTTTAGCTTTGGAATTCGGTCCTCAAGAGAAACAACATTTCCTTTTTCCATATCATTCACCTCAAGTATCACACATAATCTTTCAAATAACCCAATATAAATCAAAATAAATAAAGGAAGACTTGTCCTTTTTCATAAAAACCAAATTTATAAATGGGAAAACAAACGGCACGAATAGACATGCCGTCTTTCCAAAGTGAATACTGACCTTAGTCCTAGAGTACAATTATACCATAATAAATAGCCGTAGTAAGGATTTTTTCCCGTTACTTTCGACCGATTATTTCTACTTCGGTTTCTATTTTAATCGCAAATCTTTCATAAATTTCATCTTTTATGTGCTGAATCAATGCCAGGACATCAGCAGCTTTTGCATTTCCTGTGTTGACAATGAAATTTCCATGCATATCTGATACTTTAGCTCCCCCGATGGAAAAGCCTTTTAATCCTGCATCTTCAATCAGCTTACCCGCATAATTAGGCAGGGGATTTCTAAAAATACTGCCTGCACAAGGAAAATTCCATGGCTGTGTTTCTTTCCGGTAATCCTTATTTCTTTGCATTTCTTCAAAAATTTTGTCTTTATCTCCGGGCTGTAATTGAAAGACGGCTTCAATGACAATGCCAGGGCGTTTTTTCTGTAAAACGGATGTTCTATAGGAAAATTCCATTTCCTCATTAGATAGCCATTCTACCTTCCCGTCTTCAAAAAGAATGTGGGCTTTTGTTAATATGTTAGAAATATCAGAACCATGAGCACCAGCATTCATATAAACAGCCCCACCGACTGAACCAGGAATACCACTTGCAAATTCAAGACCTGAAAGTCCCTTTCTGCTTATTTGTGTGGAAAGACTGACGATTGAATATCCACCGCCAACCTTTAGCTCTGATCCGTTAATTTCCATATGTGACAAACCTGATCCAAGTTTAATGACTGCGCCTTCTATACCTAAATCTGATATTAGCAAGTTAGACCCTCTTCCAATTGCTGTCCATCCTACTTTATATTCATGAAGGAGCTCAACTGTTTTTATTATATTTTCGACAGATGAAGGCTCAATAAACAAATTGGCTGGTCCGCCTATTTTCATAGTTGTATGATTAGCTAAAGGCTCTTGTTCTTTTATTTTTCCAATGTTTAATTCATTTAGCTTGTCAATTAATTCGTTCATATTTACCTCCCTTTCTTTTTAAATTCAATTCTAAATTTAATTTATAGACCATTTTATGCAGTTATTTCTTTTAGGCTACTTTCCCCTCTTCGTAACGAGTTCTTCCATTAGCCTGTAAAGCCTATTAGCCGCATCAGGAATCCCTAATTTCTTTGAGGATTTTTTCATGTCCTTTAACTTTACTTCATCCATTAAGATTTGGTCCATTAACTCAACAAGCTTCTTCCCTGTCAGATCCTTTTCCAATAACAATTCAGCTGCTCCATGATCACTTAATGATCTAGCATTCTTTTCCTGATGGTTATTTGTAACATAAGGACTAGGTATTAGAATACTAGGGATCCCAAGTGAGGTTAATTCAGCGAGGGTTGTAGCTCCTGCTCTAGCAATTGTTAAATCTGTTCCTGCAAGAATTTCTGGCATATTATGTATAAACGGTTTAATGATTACATTTTCAGGATTTCCAATCAATTCAACTTCATTTTGAACTTCATCAAAATGAACATCACCAGTCACATACAATATTTGATATGGCTTTTCACCAAGTTCCGCCAATGATTTTAGAACTGCTTCATTAATAGGTTTTGCACCCCGGCTCCCACCTACGATTAATACAACGGGGACATTTGTTTTTAACCCAGCGGATAGCCGCCCATTAATTCCATCTTTCCCAATAACCTCTGAAGCACGCGGATTTCCGGTTAACTCGACTTTTTCATGCGGAAAATATTTACTTGCTTCTTCAAAGCAAACAGCAATTCGATCGACATATTTGCTTAGAAATTTATTTGTTAAACCAGGTACACTATTCTGCTCATGAATGATCGTTGGGATACCTAGCTTTGCTGCAGCATATACAACTGGCCCGCATACGTATCCTCCTGTACCAATTACAACATCTGCATTAAATTCTCTAAGCATTTTCTTACTATCCTTAACACCTTTTAAAAAACGGAAAATAGTTTTTACATTTTCTAATGAAAGCTTTCTTTTAAATCCAGTAATATGTATTGATTTAAACGGAATATTTTCTCTTGGGACAAGTTTACTTTCTAAACCGCTTACTGTTCCAATATATAAAAACTCTGCATCCTTATTATCCTTTTGTATTTCTCTTATGAGAGCAAGAGCTGGATAAATATGCCCACCAGTTCCGCCGCCGCTAATTGCTATTTTCATGTGCTCACCTCAAAGCAGAGTGTATTGATTTATTTTCTTGCCGTGGTGACCCCCGTTCGGCTCACACACCCTATTCTACTATATAAAAACTAATGATTATAATGGGATATCATAATGACATGTAAATGTAATAAATTTCAGTGGATTTTATTCATTTTCATCTAACCGTAATAAAAATACTATACGATAGACAAAACAAAAAGAAACCCTGTAATCAGGGTCAAAAAATTAATATCTTGAATATCGGCTAATATTTAACAAAACACCGATTGCTAAAAGCATAAGTGTTAAGGATGATCCGCCATAGCTTAAGAATGGAAGGGTAATCCCAGTAACGGGCATGAGTCCAATGACAACCCCGATATTAATCATGACCTGGATAGCGATCATAGCAATAATACCAACCGCTAGGAAACTGCCAAATAGGTCAGGAGCTCCGAGGGCAATCCTAATTCCTCTCCATAATAATAAAGAAAACAATAAAATTACAAACGATCCGCCAATAAACCCAAGTTCTTCCGAAAGAATGGCAAATATGAAGTCTGTTTGCGGTTCTGGGAGATAGAAGAATTTTTGTCTGCTCTGTCCTAGGCCTAATCCAAATAACCCACCTGGCCCTATTGCATATAAGGATTGAATAATTTGAAATCCGCTTCCCAATGGGTCTTCCCATGGATCCAAAAAAGACGTTATTCGTTTGATCCGATATGGAGCAGATAAGATCAAGGCTGCAAATCCTCCAAGCCCCAGTAAACCAAGACCGAGAAAATGGCTAATTCTCCCCCCTGCAATGAATATCATAACAAGACAAGTTCCAACCATGACGGTCCCCGTTCCTAGATCGGGCTGCAGCATGATTAATCCAAAAGCCAAAAACACAATCCCTAATGAGGGAATTAATCCTTTTGTAAATGACGTTATTAGTTTTTGGCGCTCAGATAAGTATTTTGCGAGAAAGGCAATCATCGCAAGCTTCATAAATTCCGATGGCTGAATCGAAAAAGCTCCGACCCCTATCCAGCTCCTTGAACCATTCCTAACATTTCCAATTCCTGGTATGAGAACAAGTATTAAAAGGACAAAACAAATGATGACTATAACCTTTGCCCAAGTTCTCCAAGTCCAGTAATCGACATTCATAATAAAAAACATCGCGGCTATCCCTACCCCTGCGAACAGCAGCTGTCTCTTAGCAAAGAAAAAAGAATCATCAAATTTATACTCTGCCCAAATAGCGCTAGCACTATATACCATCGTTAATCCAACTGAAAGCAATGTTAAAGTTACGATGATTAAAATCAAATCGGGAGTCGTTCTTTTTGTTGGCAACACAAAACACCTCGAATGCTAGTTTTAGGGCCGTGTAAAAAACGAAGCAATTTTTGCGAAAGATGACTCCCTAAGCTGTTTTTTCCTTTTTCGCGTACAAGCCCTCACTTAAGCATATGCACCGCTTGTATAAAAATGTCTCCCCTAACCTCAAAAGTTTTATATTGATCCCAGCTCGCACAAGCTGGCGATAATAATATCACGTCTCCCAGTTCAGATAACTGATAGGCTACAGGAACGGCTTTTTCCACATTATCGACATGCAAAATGTTTTTTATTCCTGCTTTAATGGCAGCTCTTTCAATTTTTGGGGCTGTTTGCCCAAAGGTTACTATTGCCTTTACGTTTTTGAAGTAAGGAGTGAGTTCATCAAATTCATTCCCACGGTCCAAACCGCCCGCAAGAAGAATAATAGGTTCATGAAAAGCGGAAATAGCATTTTGAGTTGCTAAAATATTCGTTGCTTTTGAATCGTTATAAAATTTTCTGCCCCCAAATTCTCTAACATACTGCAAGCGATGCTTAACACCTATAAATGTACGAAGTACTTTTGAAATTGCCTCGTTATCAACTGATGAAAGCTTGGCCGCAGCAATAGCAGAAAAAATATTTTCTAAGTTATGAGCACCCGGCAACACGATTTCCTTTGTCTCAATAATTCTTTCGTTATTAAAGTAAATCCAGCCGTTTTCATGATAAACACCAGAATTTAATTTACTTTTAACTGAAAACGGAATGATTGTGGCATTTGACTGTGCAGCGACCTCCAACACTTCATCCTGCTCAGCATTTACGATAAAATAATCATCATTCGTTTGATTTTTAGTAATATTTGCTTTCGCTTGAACATAATCATTTCTTGTCCCATGATAATCAAGGTGAGCATCGTAAAGATTTGTTAAAATAGCAATTTTTGGTTTAAATTCATTTATACCCATAAGCTGAAAAGAAGACAATTCGATAACAATTGTATTTTCCCTAGTTGCCTCCTGTGCTACATCGGATGCTACTGTACCAATATTGCCTGCAATTAAAGGAAGCTTCCCGCCTTCCTTCAGCATTTCATAAATAAGTGTGGTAGTTGTTGTCTTCCCATTTGTCCCTGTGATCCCAATAAGCGGGGCTTCAGAAATTTGATAGGCAAGCTCAACCTCTGTAATAATAGGTATCTCCTTTTCAATTGCCCCTACAATCATTGGATTATGATAAGGAATCCCCGGATTTTTCACGATAAGCTCAAAACCCTCTTCAAGGAGTCCTATAGGATGCTCTCCACATATAACAGTAATTCCTTCTTCTAGCAGACTTTGTGCCTCCAGATTTTCGGAAAGTGGTTTGTAATCATTTACGGTTACAAAAGCACCGAGTTTATGTAAAAGAGAAGCAGCAGCAACCCCACTTTTTGCTAATCCTAATACTAATATTTTTTTATGACGATAGCGATTGATCTGTTTCAATTACATCCACACCTCAATATAGATTCCAAGAATTGCGCAAAGCAGGCCTACAGCCCAAAAGGTCACCACTACTCTCCACTCAGACCATCCAATTAGCTCATAATGATGATGTAATGGACTCATCTTAAAGATCCTTTTACCTGTTGTTTTAAATGAAATCACCTGTAAAATAACAGACAAAGTTTCGATTACAAAAACGCCGCCAATAATAAGTAAAATGATTTCAAGCTTTGTTAATATAGCAATTGTAGCAATAGCTCCACCAAGTGCTAGGGAGCCGGTATCCCCCATAAATACTTTGGCAGGATGAGCATTGAAAACGAGGAACCCTAGCACAGCACCTGCCACCGCTACAGAAAAAATGGCAATTTCAAATTGTGATAAACTCCAAGCCAAAACAGCAAACGCTCCAAAAGCGATTGCAGCTGTTCCAGATAAAAGACCATCCAAACCATCTGTAAGATTCACAGCATTGGAAAAGCCAACTAGCCAAAATATGATAAAGAAAACATACATCCAGCCTAAATCAAAAGAAAGATTTGTTAATGGAATATGAATGACTGTTGAAAAATCGTTTTGCTGAAAAACAAAATAAAAAATAATTGAAATAATAATTTGCCCTAATAACTTCTGTATTGAAGTCAATCCTAGATTCCTTTTCAAAGCGACCTTAATAAAGTCATCAAGGAAACCAAGCAGCCCAAATCCGAGTGTAACTAATAAGAGCAAATAAGTCTTTACAGTTGGTTCAGAGAACTTCCCTGTCATCACAATGGTAGTAATGGCAATCGAGAGAAGGATCATAATTCCCCCCATCGTAGGAGTACCGGATTTCTTTAAATGTGATTGAGGACCTTCCTCTCTTATGCTTTGCCCAAATTTTAATCTTCTCAAGAAGGGGATAAAGATGGGAGAAAGCAGGACTGTTACTAAAAAGCTCATTATTATTGTAAAAAATATTACTTTCTCCATCATTTTGCTCCCTCCTTTCTTTCCTGGAGCAGATTATTTATTACCTTCATTTTTTCTGCTATCACAGCAATATCATATGTTGAATTATTTTCATTAAGAAGTATTTCATCTGAAAAGAGGAAATTAGTCACTTTAAGTTCTGTTTTTTGTTGTTGGTTTAATTTTTCTATATATAGTTCCATCATGTCCTTTAAGCCTTTCAATAAGTCATTAGTAAAAAATATTGGAAAATGATTAGGAGTATATCGGGGAATCTCCATCTCTTCCTTCCACAGGGCAGCAACTGCACCATTTTCAATGGCTTTCTTCAACTCCCCTGTATTCTCGCCAAGAGGGATGAACACTCCTCTGAATTGGGGTACATCTGAAATTGTCGCGACCGTATGAAAAAAAAGCTCATGATCCTGTATTCCTTTCATTTTCGGAAACAGTTTCGCTAAATCACCATACGCTAATAACATTTTATCGCTCCTCTATTGCCGCTTTTGCAACTAGCCGGTCATCAAAATCAAAAACTTGATTTCCAATTAGCTGATAGGTTTCATGCCCTTTTCCAGCTATTAATATGACATCACCTTCAGCTGCCATGTTAATTGCATAATAAATTGCTTCTTTTCGGTCAAGAATAACTTTATATTTTTGACCTTTTACCCCAGCTTCCATATCTGCCAATATCGCGAGGGGATCCTCACTACGGGGATTATCAGAAGTGAAAATAGCATCGGTGCCATACTGACATGCAATACTTGCCATTAATGGCCTTTTCGAACGGTCCCTGTCCCCGCCACAGCCAACGATTACAAAAATTCTTTTTGCAGCAATTTGCTTGACTGTTTTCAATGCATTTTCTAAGCTGTCTGGCGTATGTGCATAATCAACAATCACAGTAAATTTCTGTCCTGCATCGACTGTCTCAAAACGGCCAGAAACACCTTTCACTTCCTCAATTGATTGAATGATCGGTTTCATAGGAATGCCGGATGCTATCCCTGCACCAATTGCTGCCAACACATTATATACGCTAAACATCCCTACTAGCTGCATAGATATTTGATAAATTCCAAATGGACTATGTAATTCAAATGATGTCCCAAAAGCTGTCATTTGGATATTTACAGCTTGTAAATCTGCAGGCTGATCAATCCCATATGTTAAAACATGAGCTGATGTTGCTTTTATATAATGATTGGTTACAGAATCATCGTTATTTAGAACGGCATACTTTGGAGGATTATATCGGAATGCACTGCCTAACTGTGCAAACAAAAGACCTTTTGCATTTCTATACTCATCCATGGTTTTATGGAAATCCAAGTGATCCTGAGTTAAATTTGTGAAAACGGCTATATCAAAATCACACCCGTGGACCCTTCCTTCATCCAAAGCATGAGAAGAAACTTCCATCACTGTTGATTGTACACCAGCATCAGCCATTCGTCTGAAAATCCTTTGCAGTGTAAGGGCATCTGGAGTTGTATTTTTCACTTCCGATATTTTATCCCCTATTTTTGTATACATTGTCCCAATCAAGCCAGTCTTTCTGCCATAATCGGATAATATTTTTTCGATTAAATGGCTTGTTGTTGTCTTGCCATTTGTTCCGGTAATCCCAATTAAATGCAGTTTCTTACTTGGCTGTTTGAAAAAGGAGTCGGCTAATAACGCCATTGCACGCCTTGTATTTCGAACAACAATAACCGGTACAGAAAGGTTCATTTCTTTTTCGGAAATGATTGCGGCCGCACCCTTCTTTACCGCAGAGGAGGCAAAATCATGTCCATCTACTGTAAATCCTTTAATACAAATGAACAAACTGCCTTTTTCCACTTTACGACTGTCATTTTCTATTGAAGAGATGTCAGGATTTTCTCCGCTATATGCCATGTATGGCTGCAAATCATGCAAAAGCGTATGTAACTTCATTTCGTCATCCCCTTAACTCATAGACTTTACATACTATAATCCATGCCATATTAGAAACAGCCAAAAATCGTAACGATTTTCATTTTACATGAAAAATTGACATTTAGCTATTCGAATTTACTAAGTCTAAAAATGGATAATAAAAATGCAGGCGGCGTATCATAATGGGCCGCCCGCTTTTTTTTAGAATGGCATTATTTTATTCTTCCTTGCCAAAATAAAGTCTTATTGTGGACCCTTCTTTAAGCTTTATTCCCGGTTCTGGTGTTTGCTTAACCACTTTGTTCCCTTCCCCGCTAGCATCTATTCTTAAATTAATATATAGTTCTCCGAGCTCTTTTTTCGTTATCCCTACTAAATCCGGCACTTCGATCATCGGAACATCAGGCCATGTAAGCTTTTTCTCGATTTGTTTTTCCCTCGGCTTAACTCCCATCGCACGCAGACTATCTTCCATAATGTCTCCTACAATCGGGGCAGCAACAACTCCCCCAAATTGAACGGTGCCTTTTGGATTATCTACAGCAACATATACAACTAGCTGTGGATCATCTGCTGGGGCAAAGCCAATAAATGAAACGATATGGTTATTTTCAAGGTATCTGCCGCCTTGGGCCTTTTGGGCTGTTCCGGTTTTTCCTCCCACACGGTACCCGTCAATAAATGCTTTACCTCCCGTTCCTTGGGCCACAACACTTTCAAGGGCATATCTAATTTGATCTGATGTTTCTTTTGAAATTACTTCCCTTTTAGCTGTAGGAGTTTTTCTCATCACAACTTCACCAGTTATTGGATCAATGAGTTCCTTTGCTACATATGGCGTATATAATGTCCCGCCGTTTATAGCTGCTGAAAGGGCAGCAACTTGTTGGATGGGAGTGACTGAAACCCCCTGTCCAAAAGCAGTAGTTGCTTGTTCAACGGGCCCCACTTTATCCATATTAAACAGGATTCCAGTTCCTTCTCCTTGCAGGTCTATTCCTGTTTTTTCACCAAATCCAAAGTCTCTTATATATTTAAATAAAGTTTCTTTTCCTAATCTATCACCAAGCTCAACAAAGCCAGGGTTACACGAATTTTGAACTACTTCAAGGAATGATTGGCTGCCATGGCCGCCTTTTTTCCAGCATCGCAATCTTGCTCCGCCCACTTTAACGTAGCCCGGATCATGGAAATGATCTTTTTTCAGATCTACCTTCCCTTCCTCCAATGCGGCAGCAAGTGTTATGATTTTAAAAGTAGATCCTGGTTCAAATGTACTCCAAATTGGGAGATTACGGTTGTAAACTTCAGGTGAGACATTCCGGAAATTAGCAGGATCAAAATTTGGCCTGCTTGACATCGCTAATATTTCTCCATTATTCGGATTCATCGCGATAGCAATTATTCCATCTGGGTTATAAGTCGCTTGAGCATTATCTAATACCCGTTCCATAATGGTCTGAACCTTAGAATCTATTGTTAACCTTAAATCTAATCCATCCTCAGGGGGATCATAATCGTCAGCCATATCATTCATTCGTTCACCTTTTGCATTTGCATAAAACTTAACGGATCCCTTTTTCCCCTGCAATTCTTTATCATAATAAAGTTCTAAACCCATCAACCCTTGATTATCAATCCCGGCAAACCCTAAAACATGGGACAAATAATTTCCAAATGGATAATGTCTTTTTGAATCCTCACCAAGATAAACACCATCTATATTCAACGCTCTTATTTCTTTTGCCTTTTCATGGGAGATCTTTCTTCCAGCTGTTAATTTTACATCTTTTTCTTTCTTAGTAATCTCTGAATAAATTTTTTCCTTAGATGCATTAAGGACTGCAGCCAATTTTTCCGCAACATCATGAGGGTCTTTAATTTGCCTTGGTACTACATATATTGTAGGTGCACTGACATTTGTCGCAAGCGCGATCCCATTACGGTCAACGATTTCGCCTCTTTCAGGTTCGAAGGGTATATCACGGCTCCATAGTTCTTTTGCACCATCTGTTAATGAGTTGCCCAAAAAGAATTGAACATATCCAAGCCGAATATCGATTATAAAAAAAATTAACATGCCTGCGACTAAAGCTATTGTTAACCTTTTTCTCACTGTTACATTAGAAACACGCATACACGAACGATCCTCCTTAGTTTATGGCTCGTTCCAATATATGCTTGTACCCATTTAAATAGAATAAGAAAAGCGGAGGCGCCTT